>JBKDUV010000287.1:0-9287 GCA_046339335.1 Planctomycetia bacterium
GCAGGTGCTGGCGAAGAAGCGCGGGATCGAGGAGATCGTGCGGACGAAGCAGGAGAAGGAGCGGGAGATCCAGGTGGTGGAGCAGGAGCAGAACCGGCTCCGGCAGAACATGGCGAACCTGGACCGGACCAACGACCTGTACCTCAAGTACGTCCGCAAGATGACGGAGCAGGAAGACCGGGTGGACGTGCTGCGGAAGGAGATCACGGGCCTGATCCAGAAGGAGCAGGCGGCTCGCCGCGAACTCGACGACTTCCTCCAGCAGCTCGAACTCGACTGAACACCAGAGGAGCCGGACAGGGCCCTCACTTGAGACCGCCTCCGCCCTGTTCTAAAAACACTCATTACCATGAGTAATCGGGGCGGCATCGGTTTCTGCCGTGTTCAAGTGGGGATCCTGGACTCCAGGATCCGGGAGCCACGCCGTTTTCTCCAGATCGTCACGGGGCCACGGCAGGTCGGCAAGACGACCCTCGTGTAGCAGGTGCTGGCCGGCCTCGACCTCCCCAGCGTCTTCGTTTCTGCCGACGAACCGATGCTCCGGGATGCGGGCTGGCTCGCCGCCCAGTGGGATCGCGCCCGCCTCCTCGCCCGCAAGGCCACCAGCGTCTTCGTCGTGGACGAGGTGCAGAAAGTGGTGGGCTGGTCTGAGACGGTGAAAAGGCTCTGGGACGAGGACACCCGCCTGGGCACGCCCCTGTACGTCATCCTGCTCGGCTCGGCGCCGCTTCTGATTCGGCGCGGTCTGGCCGACAGCCTGACCGGCCGGTTCGAGACGGTGCCGCTGCCGCACTGGACGCTGACGGAGATGCGTGCCGCGTTCGACTTCCAGCTCGACGACTACCTGTTCTTCGGCGGCTACCCCGGCGCCGCGTCGCTCGTCGGGGACGTCGCCCGCTGGCGCCGATACGTGCTTGACTCGCTCGTGGAGACGACCGTCGGCCGCGACATCCTCCTCCTTGCCCGCGTCGACAAGCCGGCCCTGTTGCGCCGGCTGTTCGAGCTTGGCTGCCGATCGTCGGGACAGATCCTCTCCTACACGAAGATGCTGGGCCAGCTCCAGGACGCCGGCAACACGGTCACGCTCGCGCACTATCTCGACCTGCTCGCCGAAGCGGGCCTGCTGACCGGACTGCAGAAGCACGCCGGCCACGCCGCCCGGCGCCGCAGTTCGAGCCCCAAGCTTCAGGTCTTCAACACCGGCCTGATCAGCGCCGTAAGCGGCCTGACGCCCACCGACGTCCGAAACGACCCTGAACTCCGCGGGCGGATTGTCGAGTCGGCGATCGGCAGCCACCTCGTCAACGCACGTGCCACCGGCATCTGTGACGTTCACTACTGGCGCGATCATGGCCGCGAGGTCGATTTCGTGGTCTCGAACGGCCGCTCACTCCTGGCCATCGAGGTCAAGAGCGGCCGGCGCCGGGACGCACTCCCGGGGCGCGCCGCGTTCGATCTGGCCTTCCGGCCACAGCGTCGGCTCCTCGTCGGCGGCGATGGAATGCCGGTCGAGGAGTTTCTCGACACGCCGGTAGAAACGCTCCTCCCCTGACGGTGGCGGCCGGCGATGCGAATCAGCCGCCCACGGCCGGCGCATGGACCATCACGCCCGCCTCGTCCTCGGCCATGTCGCGGGCGTGGTAGCTCGACCGCACGAGCGGGCCGCTGGCCACCTTCTTGAATCCCATGCGCCGGGCCTGCGCGCCGAGTGCGGCGAACTCCTCGGGGGGCACGTAGCGGTCCACCGGCAGCGAATCGGCCGTGGGCTGCAGGTACTGCCCGAGCGTGAGAAAGTCGACCCCTTGGTCGAGGAGGTCGGCGAACACGTCGAGGAGCTCGTCCCGAGTCTCTCCGAGGCCGAGCATCAGGCCGCTCTTCGTCTTCACCTCGGGCATGAGCCGCTTGGCTTCGGCGAGCAATTGCAGCGTCCAGGCATAGACGCTCTTCCGGCCGCGGACCCGTCGGTAGAGACGGGGCACGGTCTCGGTGTTGTGGTTGAAGACGTCGGGCCGGGATTCCATGAGCCGCTCGACCGCGCCCGGCGTGCCGATGAAGTCGGGCACGAGCACCTCGACAGCGGCCCCGGTCGCCGCCCGGACCGCGACGACCGTCCGCGCAAAATGCTCAACGCCGCCGTCGGGCAGGTCGTCGCGGGTCACGCTCGTGATCACGACATGCTGCAGGCCGAGCCGTCGCGCCGCCTCGGCGACCCGCTCCGGCTCATCCTGCTCGAGGTCCTCCGTCTTGCCCTTGGGCACCGAGCAGAATCCGCAGGGCCGGGTGCAGACGTTGCCGAGGATCATGAAAGTGGCCGTCCGCGCCGACCAGCACTCCAGCCGGTTCGGGCACTTGGCCGACGAGCAGACCGTTTCCAGGCCGAGTTCGGCGATGAGGTGCGCCGTCTCCGCATGGCCGCCGCCGGGCCCGAGGTTCTGCCGCAGCCATGGCGGCAGCCGGCGCGATGCGGTAGGCGCGACGGGTCCGCAGGCCGGCGCGGCCGCCGGTGCGGCGAGGATCGGCAGCGAAACCGGAGCACGCGACGCATCAGCCGACATGGAACATCCTCCTCCCGGGGCCGATTCCGCCCGGCGGCGGAAAACCCGATTGCACGTGCGACCGGGCAAATGCGAACGCCTCGGTGATTCCCTCGACGACCGCCGACCGCGCCTCCTGGAGCCGCACGCGACGCTGCAGGTCGGCTTCCACGGAGCCCATCGTCGTGAACTTGCTCGCGGCCCCCCCTGCCCCGGCGCGGCTCACGGTGCCGGGCACGCTGCGGACCCGATCGCACAGTCCGATGTCGGCGGCCACATTCAAGAACCCGCCATGCCGGGCGACCCCGCCGCGGATCGCGACACCGAGGGCGGCAAGCAGACCGGTGCGGCCGAAGATACCGTGCATGCCCGGCCGACGCGTGGTGCCGCACCGCAAACGCCGAAGCGCGGCCTCGAGGGCCGCCTCGAACCGGCCGAGATACCCGCCGACGTCGCAGGGGGAGAGACCGAGGTCGTCGAGCCGGGCGAAGAGCGCGACGCAGACCTGGCCAGGCCCGTGCGGAATCGCACCGCCGCCGCGGCCCATGAACCGGACGGCGAGCCTACGGGCGACGAGCTCGTCGTCGGCGAGCCGCACGTCCGTCCGCGACCCCTGGCGACCGACCGTGATCACCGGCTCGAGCTCGCAAACCAGGAGCGTCGGCGGGCGGCCGTCCGGATTGGCGGCGTCGGCGGCGAGCCGCTCGGCCAATTCGGCGTAGGCGTCGATGCCGATCGGCCCGGCGAGCCAGACCGACAGCGGCCGCGTCGGCCGCTCGGTTGAGGAGCGACCGTGGCCGGAAGAAACGGGCGGCGGGGTGGCGTCGGAGGGCGCGAACATGCTTCCATTTGTACCAGTTTTCAGGCGGCGGACGATGGCATGGCGGGCCACGCGCGACACATGCCCGGCGGGCTTCGGGAACAAAACCGTCGAGTCGGACATCCAAAGCATGTCGGGCTCGGAACCACCGAGTTCGGGGATGATACTCTCGGCAGACCATTTTGAACCGCTGCACCCCGGCCCACGCCGCCAGACTCACGGCCACAGCCCGCCATGCTCTCACCACTCTGCTCGGTCTGCCGCGATCGCGGCCTGCACCGCGTTCTGCTCCTCGGCCTGCTCGTGCCTGCGCTGCAGCTCGGCCACGCGTCGGCGCGGGCCGACGAGCCCCCCGCCCACTCGACGACGATCACATCGCTCGACCCGAACGCGGCGCGTGTGCTTGGCGACAAAACCGGAGACCTTCTGCTGGATGGGCTCACCAGCCTCGATGGAGACACCGCCCGGGCGCTCGCTGCAGGTCGCGGCTTTCATGACTCCATCAGTTTGAACGGCTTGACGACGCTCGATGCCGACGTCGCCCGGGTGCTGGTGAATGCCAACGGGTGCCGGTTTCTGCACTTCAACGGCCTGACGAAGCTGCCCGCCGAGACCGCGACGGTGCTGGCCACGTTCGGCGGCCTCGGTGACCGGCTGTACCTGGAAGGCCTGACCCGGCTCGACGCGGCCGCAGCCCGGGGACTGGCGACGTCCAAGGCCACGCTCTATCTCTCCTCGCTGACCGAACTTGATGCCGCCACCGCGGCGGCTCTCGCCATGGCGAAGGGCTGGGACGGCGAACTGCCGAGGCTGGCTCGGCTCGACGCCGCCACCGCCCGGGCCCTCGCAGCCTGCGAAGGCCGACTGGTGCTCGACGGGCTCACGCGTCTCGATGCCGAGGCCGCCCGCGGCCTCGGCGAATTCAAGGGACACTACCTCTCGCTGGCGGGCCTTGGTCCGCTCGATGCCGCCACCGCACCGGCGGTCGGTTGCAGAGGCTTCAACGGCAGGCTCCCGAACGTGTTCGCGCTCGACGCCGAAACCGCGGCGGTGCTCGCGGAATCCCGTGCCGACATGTTGGTGCTCGACGAACTGACCAGTCTCGACGCCGAAACGGCGCGGGTGCTGGCACGGTTCAAGGGGAGACTGTACCTCAACGGACTGACGATGCTCGACGCCGCGACTGCCGAGGCGCTGGCGACATTCAGCGGTGGGGAACTCCGCCTGGGGCGGGTGATGGCGATGCTTGCGGAGATTGGCAGGCCGGCACCCCTGACGCAGCAGTCGGCGCGGCTCGTGGCCGCGGTTTCGGTGCTCCAAAAGCATCTCTCGCAAAGCCACGGAAAGCCTGGAATGCCTGAACGGGACGCTCCTTTCACCGACGCTGGCATCTCACTCCCAGGCGTCACCAGCTTCGACACGCCCGACGCGGTCGAGATCGCGCGAATCCTGGCCACGGCCCAGGCGCCGCTCGCGCTTGCCAACCTGAAACGGATTTCCCTCCGGACCCTGTCCGCGCTGCTCGAGCGCGAAGGCATCTCGATTCCGCGCATCGAAACCCTGGAACTGATCCCGGAGCCCGACGGCAGCCCGAACGACGACTTCGTGATTCCCGACCGGGGCCGGGGGAATCAGCGGTAGCCGATGCCGGATATTCTCCATCGCCGCCACGTGCGTCGTGGAGCCGCGATCAGCCCGCCGCCGCGAACTCGTCGAGGAGCGTCTCGATCCGTCCGAGGACATCCGCCATCAGGTCGGCGTCGGGCAGGAGCGTGACCCGGAAGTGGTCGCGGTAGGAGACGTTGAAGCTCGACCCCGGCGCCACGAGCACGTGCTTCCGCTCCAGGAGGTCGAGGGCGAACTTCCGGTCGTCGAACCCGGCCACGCCCCCCGGCAGCCGCTCGGCGTGGACCTTGATGAAGGCATACATCGCTCCCTGTGGTGCGACGACCGAGAGCCAGCGGCTCCGCGACAGGGCGCCCAGGAGCGCGGCGCGGGTGGCGTGGAGCCGGCCGCCGGGCCGCGTCAGGTCGAAGATCGACTGGTAGCCGCCGAGCGCCGTCTGCACGGCGTACTGGCCGGGCACGTTCGAGCAGAGCCGCAGCGATGCCAGGAGCTCCACCGCCTGGATGTAGTCACGGGCATGCTCGCGCTCCCCGGAAAACACCAGCCAGCCGACCCGCAGCCCGCAGGCCCGGTAGATCTTGCTCAGGCCGGCGAACGTCAGGCAGAGGCATTTTTTCACGAGCGTCGCCGCCGGCACGAACTCCGCGCCGTCGTAGAGCATCTCGTCGTAGATCTCGTCGGCGCAGAGCACGAGGTTCCGCCGCTCGGCGATCTCGACGACCGCCTGGAGCACCTCGCGCGGGTAGACGGCGCCGGTCGGGTTGTTGGGATTGATGAGGACGAGGGCCCGCGTCCGCTCGGTGACGAGCCGCTCGATCGCGGCCGGGTCGGGGACGAAGCCGCGTTCGGGGGGGCAGGGGTAGTGCACAGCCTGTGCGCCGTGGATCACGACCGACGCCGTCCAGAGCGGGTAGTCGGGGCTGGGGACGAGCACCTCGTCGCCCGGATTGAGCAGCGCCCGCATCGCGATCATGATCAGTTCTGAGACGCCGTTGCCGATGAACACGTCGTCGGCGCTGACGTCCATCACGCCCCGGGTCTGCTGCTGCATGACCACGGCCTCGCGGGCCGGAAAGATCCCCTTCTGGTGCGAGTAGGGATCGGCCTGGTGGAGGTTCTCGACGATCGCCACCCGCATCGAGCCGGGCATGCGGAAGCCGAAGGCACCGGGGTTGCCGATGTTGAGCTTGACGATCTCATGCCCCTCGCGCTCGAGCTGTTCGGCGCGGCGGGCGAGCGCCCCGCGGATCTCGTACCGCACGTCGTGCAGGTGCTCGGAGGCGCGGAGGGGGGGAAGGCTCATGAAGGCACTGACTGGACTGGCGGTCGAGGTCACGTCACGCTGCGGACATCGCAGCGCGAGTCCCCGAGGATACAGCCGCGGGCTGGAGCGGCAAATCGTCGCCGCCGACGCGGCCGCCCCGGCATCAGGGAAGTTCCGCCCGCAAATCGGCCCACGGCAGGCGCGACATCGGCACGGCCTCGGCGAGCGACACCGGTGCCGCTGCATCCCCCTCCGGCCTTCCGGCCTCGGCCCGCTCCAGCCCGCGCTCGACGCAGGTTCGTAGCCGTTCCAGCCACTCGGGCACCTCGACTCCCGAACCGCTCGCCACGCCGAGGAACGAGACCGCCTTCGCCTCCAGACGGCCGCCGGCACCGGCAGGCGCCCCGGTGTGGAGTTCGGCCACCGCCGGCGGCACGAGGGCCTCGAGTTCGTCCTGTTCGAGCGCCGCCGTGAACGGCCGCCGCACCCGGTCCGACACGCTCGCCAGCCGGACGCCCGTCTTCGTCTCCAGTTCCGCCAGCCGGTCGCGGAGGGCGGCGGCCGTGGCGTCCGTCTCGTCGCGCATCCGGCCGCGCCACGCCTCCGCCGCGTCCGTCGCACCATGCCTGGCCAGCACGCGGTGGGCGATGCTCACCGGCCGCAGCGTCCAGGCGATGCGGTCGTATTCCGCCTTCACACGCAGGAACGCGAGGAGGATGTGCAGGCATTCACCCCGGTCAGACTGCGTGGTGGTCGAGTTCCAATCGCGGTACTCCGCATGGTTCTCCGCGACGCTCTCCAGCACCAGCCGCAGCCGGGCGGCGGCTTGCCGCGGCGGGAGGACGCCCGTGGCGAGGTCCTCGATGAGTTGCGCGGGCCGCCGGGGCGCCGGACGTTCGCCGCCGGCAGCCTGCTCCGCGTCGTCGTCGATGTCCGGTTCCGCCTCCTCGACGAGCCGCTCGAGGTAGGAGCGGACTCCGCCGCGAAGGATGCTGCGCAGCGACGGGGGCGCGAGCAGTTGCTGCGTGAACAGTCCGGGACCGTACCGCTCGATGAACTCCCGCAGGGTCGCGAAGGCCTTGTCGTCCCGAATCCGTTCCAGGACCGAAAGCCGCAGCTGGCGGGCATGCTGCATCCAGGTTTCGAGCAGTCGTGGCACGAGCCCCGCGAGGCCGTCGAGGATGCGGGCGGAAACGAGTGACTGCTCCGGCTCGGCCTCGTCCGGCGCCGGCGTCGCGGCACTGACCACGATCCGCCCCACGAGCGCCGCCGTGCCCGCCTCGAAGACGCGGTCGAATTCGCTGACGCTGGCCGCACCCGGCGGACGCGTCGCCTCGAGCTGCTTCGCCAACTGCACGATGGCCGACGTCTCGGCGACCAGTCCCAGCCGGGGCAGGCAGGCCGCCAGCCGCTCCAGGAGCCGGGCCCGGATCCGGGCCCTGGCGATCCTGTCGGGCCGACCGCCGCGGGAGAGCGGTACGTAGAGCACAGGCTTGCCGTCGAGCAGGCGGCGGACCGCGGCGAGATGCCGGCGGGCCGCCGGAACGTCCCCCGTGAAACAGGCGGCGAACAGGCAGCCGATGGCCCCCCGTTCCGACCGACCGCGACCGGCACGCGTGGTCGACCGCTCCTTCCGCATCCGCAGACGGGCGCCGAGAATCCACAGGGTTTCCGAGACCTGCACCACGGCGTCGACGAGTTTTTCGACGACGACGTCCCGTAGCCACCGCAGCCGGTCGAATTCGGCCGCTGACGTGCCGGGTCCGGGTTCGGTGTCTCGGCCGGCCACGGCCATGGCCGCGCGGAGCAGCACGCGGCGTTGCCGGCGGAGGGCATGCCCCCAGCCGATCACCGCGTCACTCTCCTCGCGGCCCGCGGCCGGGTGGCCGTCGGGGCCGCCGCCGCCGCACCAGGTCGTGACCGCGCGGCGCAGGAGCCGCGTGCTGCCAACGAGGAACGCGGCGGCATGCTCGACCGCCGCCAGCCCGTTGACGGCGTCACCGCCGGGAAGATCGACGTCGATCATGCCGCCATCGACTCCATCGTCGGCCGAGTCGTGCCAGACCATCGTTTCGTAGGCGGCGGCGACGCTTTCATTCGCATCGGCCTGATCGTCGTCAGCGGCAGCAGAATCCCCGCGATCGGCGCCGCGGTCGCCCGCTGCCGCCGCTTCGATGACGTCGAGAACGCCGCTGGTGTTGGCCTCGACCAGTTCCAGAAACCGGCGGACGCGACCACGGCCGGCGGGCGAGCGGTCGCCAAATGCCTGCCCCAGCCAGCGGTTCGCCGCCCCGAGCCAGATCGGCCCGGTCCGCTCGATGGCCGGACCCTCGAGCAGGGACGCCCAGTGGACGAGCAGGCCGGCCGCGCCATCGAGATCCCCCTCGTGCAGCAGCGCCGCCGCGGCCTGGGCGTGCGTGCGCGGCGACGAGAAGCCGGCCACCTCGCGCCTCCAGAACCCGGGAGGCGGCGAGGCCGGCGCGAACTCACGGCGGCGCGTGAGCGCGTCGATCACCTCGCGGGCGGAGTCGAAGGCCTCGCGGCCGGAGAGGTGGGGCACGCCCGACACGGTGGTGGTCGCGAACCGGTCCCACCAGCCGGCGAGTCGTTCGAGCGCCGCGGCGGCCCGTGCGGCCGTCGCCTGCGGCCCGTCGAGACCAGCCTGCCGCCAGGCGGCTGCGTAGCCGTCGAGGATCGAGCCGGTGGCGAGCACCAGGTCGTCCACGCGCGGATCGGGCAGGCTCTCGCCGCCGGGCTCGTGAAGGGGAAACTGTCCCGAAAGGCCGAGGATGTTCCAGGGATCGACCGCGGCGCCGCAGCCGACCGCGCGAAACAGGATCTCGGTCGCCGCGTCGAGATGTTCGAGCGCCGCCGCCGGATCGCCCCGGCCGCGACCGAGCGCCTGCTGGGCGGAGACGACGCTGCTGGTGATCCGGGAGAGCAGCCGCGCCGACGCGGCGGGCACGGCGCCGGCCATCGGTTGGGTCTTTTATTATATTCTGATGCGGGCGAGGAATTGGGGTTGGTGTAGTTTTTGGTGGTG
>JBKDUV010000288.1:0-13956 GCA_046339335.1 Planctomycetia bacterium
CCTCCAGGGGTGCGCGAGGTGTTTTTGATGCCCCGGGGCGAAGTGCCCGCGAACGAGCCCGTCCACTACGCGCCGGCGATCCTCGGCCGGGCCCGCGTCCGCTACGCCCGGACGACGGCGCGGATCGAGGTCGATCGCGAGGTGATCTGCCTGGCGGCCGCGGGCGACTCCCTGGGCGAATCGGCCTGGGAAGGGGCGGAACAGCTCTCACAGCCGCCGCGAATCGAGCCCGGACCGCGAACGGGCACGTTCGCGCCCGTGCCGGCGGGGCTGACGGGCCCGCGCGGCTACGCGACGCTCGCCGCGGCGCTCAAGAGTCACCTCGGCCGCAGCTCCCGGCTCTCCGCCTGGCACGCGCCGGCGATCGACACCTACTCACGCCCCGGCGAGACCGAGGGGGAGTTTCGCGCCCGCATCGCCCACCGGCTCAAGGAATGGCGGGACGAGCGGATCGAGGCGGTGCGGGCCAGGCATGCCACCAAGCTCGCCGGCCTCGCCGACCGTATCGACCGTGCCCGGCAGAAGGTGGAACGCGAGAAGGCCGAGGCGAAGAACCAGTCGCTGCAGACTTACGTGTCGATCGGCTCGGCCGTGCTCGGTGCCCTGCTCGGCCGCAAGAAGGTGACGGCCACCACCATCGGCCGGGCGGCGACGTCGATGCGGTCGGCGAGCCGCGTCGCCCGGCAGCAGGCCGACGTCGCCCATGCCGAGGAGAGCCTGGGGGGTCTCGAGGAACGGCGGATGCAGTTGGAGGAGGAGATCGACCGTGAGCTGGAGCGGATCCGGCTCGAGTCCAGTCCCGATGCCGTCGCCATCGAGGAGATCGAGATTCCGGCGAAGAAGACCGACATCAGCGTGGACGACGTCGTCCTTGCCTGGGTTCCGGCGCTGCCGCAGCCGCCACTTCAGGCGGAGCGGTCACCATGGGCATGATCCGCGGACGGCCGTGATCTTCGGCTCACGGTCGGCGTCAGGGGGCGGCGAACCGAAGCTCGGGTTCCCCGCCGCCTGCGGCCCGGGGAGCGGGAATCACCTCGACCGGGGCTGGCGTGGGTGACTGTGGCACGGCGGGCTGCGGCGCGAACGCCGGCGGAGCGGCAGGCACGGCAACGGTCGGCCCGACGACGAGCGGGGCGACGGGCACCGGCACGACCAGCGCGACAGGCTGGACGAGCGTTTTGCGCCATGGCCGCAGCGGACGCGAGGCGACGACCGGCAACGCGCCCGGCAGCGGCACGACCAGCGGCGGTGCGGGAGCGGCCGACGGCACGGGCACGACGACCACGCCCTGCCGCGCGAGCCGTCGCGCGGGAGACGCGCAGGCCGGCGTCGGCATGGTGGTGGCGACCAGCAGCGCGAGCAGCGCGAGAGACACGAACGGGCGAACGTCGATCATCGATTCCTCCGCGGGCGTGGCAGGCCGTTCAGGCCGGTTGCTGCCGGCCTGCGACCGGTGAGCAGACTATACGCCCCGGCGGCGATCGGTGCCACGATTGGTGCCGGGCCCGTTGCCATGACCGCTGCCCTCGAGCAACCGCCGGGCCCGGCCTGTCATCTGCCGGCCTGCGGCGCGGAAACCGCCTCGTGCGCGGCCGGCACGACCCCCTGACCGGCGGCTGCCGGGGCCGGCGGGATCGGCGTTCCCCGGCGGCTCCCCGCCCGGGGCTTCTCCAGTTCGGCCACCTCGGCCGGCGTGAGCTTCGTCCGCGGCATCCCGGCCGCGTTGCCCGCCTGACCCGCCGCCGGCTTCGGCGGCGTCTGGCTCGTGCCCGCCAGGAAGTTGTCGATCGTGGCGTTCTCACGGAGGTGGGTGAAGGTGCGGCCCATCTCGTTCCGCTGCTTCTTTTCGAGGATGTCGGCGCGCAGTTCGTCACGGACCTCCTCGCGGGTCAGCTTCGCGGGCTCCGTGCGGCCCTCGCAGAACAGCACCATGAATCGGTCGGCCACCTGCACCACGCCGGAGAGTTCGCCGGGGCTGAGTGCGAAGGCCTCACGTTCGAGCGCCGGCTGGCCGCCAAACCGCCGGATCGGCGGCACCTCGCCGCGCAGGGCCTTGGTGGTGGGATCGACCGAGTAGGCCGCGGCCAGGTCGCCGAAGTTTTCGATCGTCGGCGTCTTGCGGGCGAGCTGCCAGACTTCCTGGGCCCGGCGCTGGGTATCGAGCACGATCACGCGGCACTTCGCCCGGGGGCCGAACGTCGATGTGAACGCCTTGTCGAGATCCTCCTCGAGCACGGGTACGTTGCCGACCAGCTTCTTGAGGGCCACCGTCGGCCAGACGATGTCGTCCATGTAGTGCCGCAGCGGCACCTTCTCCTGCTTGGTCACGTGCTTCAGCCAGGCGCCGGTGTCCGGCCGGCCGTCGGGCGTACGGAAGCCCTGCTGCTCGGCCGCGCGGGCGATCTCCGCGTCAACGTCGGCCTGGGCCACGGTGAGCTGCGACCGGCCCAGCGCCTGCTCCAGCAGCGTGCGGGTGAGGATGATCTCCAGGACGTCACTGCCGTGCCGTTCCAGGGCGGCGGCCCGCACCTGCTCGACCGGGATGGGCTGGCCGTCGACGCGGGCGGCGACGCCGGGGTGTGCGGCGGCGAGCTGCGGGTCGTTCATCACGTTCTCGACGCGGGCCGCGTCCTGGAGCCTGCGAAAGAACTCGGTCGACGCCTGGCGGCTGCGGGCCTCGCGCAGCTCCTCGACGAGCCGCGGCCGGACCTCGGCCAGGCGGACGTCGGCGGCGGGCAGATGCCCCTCGCACTTGATGATGATGAACTGGTCCGCCACGGGCACGACCGCGGAGATCTCGCCGGCCGCGAGCCCGAAGGCCGCCGCGTCGAACTGCGGCTCGCCCGAGTGGAGCTTGATCGGCTGCACCCAGCCGTCGGTGCTGGCGCTGCCGACGTCGACCGAATGCCGGCGGGCAAGCGCGGGAAAGTCGTCCGGCTTGGCGACCGCCCGGGCCCGCAGGTCCTCGGCCTCGCGCCGCGTCCGCGTCACGATGATCCGCGCCTTGACCGCCGGGCCGTACTGCTTCTCGAACGCCGCCTCGACCTCCTCGGCCGAAGGCTCGGCCGCTGCGTGTGCCAGCCGGCGCAGCGCGATCATCGGCCAGACGATGTCGTCGGCGTACTGCCGGGCGGTCACGCCGCGCTCGCGGTTGATGAGTTCCAGGTACTTCTCGCGCGGGACGCTGAACCGGCGTGCCAGCGACTCGATCTCGGCGTCCACGTCCTGCGGCGTGACGTTCACGCCCCCCCGGGCACAGGCCTGCTCGATGATCCGGCGGTTGACGATCGACTCGAGGACACCACTGCCGTGCCGGGCGAGGCATTCCGCGGCGAGTTGATCGCCGCTGATCTCGGTGCCGTTGACGATGGCGACCAGTTTCGGAACCGCCGCTGCGGCGGCCGCCGGTGCGGACCGGGCCGGGGCCGGGGGCAGGGCGCCGGCCTCGCGGCCTCCGGCCAGGAATCGCCAGCCGATGCAGGCACCCACGACCGCCACCGCGAGGCCGACCTCGCGGGCATACGTCCAGCCGATCCTCGTTCGCAGCATTGCGTTGCCCTCCCTGGCACGACACCGGGGCGGCAGACCGTGCCACCCGGAGCCTGGAGAAATAGGGGGTTCGGGCGACGGGATCAAGACGAACTCCGGCCGGCGAACCGGTCGTGGCCGACCGCGACCCTTTTTCCGCCCACCGGCTTCGACTACCTTGCCGGGGTTGCCCCTCCTCCCCCGGCGTGCCCCCCAATGCCTCGAGCCTCCCCGTCTTCCGCTGGCGAACCGGAAGTGCCGGCCTGCCTGGAGATCCTCGGCCTGCGGCCGCCGCTGACAGCCGAGGACGTCAAGCAGGCGTACCTCGCCACGGCCGTGACGGCGCCCCCCGACCGGGGCGGCCGCGCCGAGCAGTTCGTCCTCCTGCAGCGGGCGTTCGAGGAGGCGAACGATTACGTGAAGTTCAAGGCCAGCAAGCTCGAATGGCTGGCATCCAAGGTCGAGGCCTACGCGGAGCAGCAGGAGGTCGCCGACGCGGCCATCGAGCGCGGCGGCGCGATCGAGATGGAGGAGACCGACTGGCTGCGGAAGTCGTTCGGCGACGACTTCGGCCATGTGGCCGACAAGCTCGTGGCGGTGCGGCTGCGCGGCCCGCAGGCGGACGACGTGTTCGCCGTCCTCCTCGGCTTCCGGGCCGAATCGCTCAAGGATCTCGCCCTCCTCGACCTCGCCGGCGGCACGATCACCGACGAGGGGCTCGTGCAACTGAAGGGACTCAAGGGACTGCGGCACCTCGACCTCCGCGGCAGCGCCGTGGGCCGGCTGGCCGCCGAGGTGCCGAGCTGGTTCGAGAAGCTCGAGTTCCTCGGGCTGCCGAAGGGCGGGGTCGGATTGTTCGGCCGCCTCGCCATGCCGCGGCGGCTGAGGCTCGAACTGGGCGACGCCCCGACGCCGTGACGCCGGCCGGGCGGCGGCCGGCCGGCGAACCGGAGGATCGTTCCGGAATGAGCGCCTATTCCGGAAACAGCCGCGTGGAGAGGTAGCGCTCGCCGAGGTCGGGGAGCACCACCACCACGAGCTTGCCGGCGTTCTCGGGGCGGCGGGCCACCTGGAGGGCGCCCCAGGCGGCGGCGCCGCAGGAAATGCCGCACATCAGCCCCTCGCGCTTGGCCATCTGCCGCGCGGTCTCCATCGCATCCTCGTCGTCGACCTTCAGCACCTCGTCGATGACGTCGAGGTTGAGGATCTCGGGGATGAAGCCGGCGCCGATCCCCTGGATCGTGTGCCGGCCCGGCTTGATCGGCTGCCCGGCGAGTTTCTGCGAGATCACCGGGCTGTTGGCCGGCTCGACGGCCACGACACGCAGGCCCGGCTTGCGGTTCTTGAGCACTTCGCCGACGCCGGTGATCGTGCCGCCGGTGCCGACGCCGCAGACGACGACGTCCACCCGCCCCTCGGTGTCGGTCCAGATCTCCTCGGCGGTGGTCCGCCGATGGACCTCGGGATTGGCCGGGTTCTTGAACTGCTGCGGCATGAAGAACTGTCCGCTCGACACGGCGATCTCCTCGGCATGCCGGACGGCGCCCGGCATCCCCTCGGCGGCGGGCGTGAGCACGAGTTCGGCCCCGAGCGCCTTGAGCATCCGCCGGCGTTCCAGGCTCATGCTCTCCGGCATCGTGACGCGGAGCTTGTAGCCGCGGGCGGCACAGACGTAGGCCAGACCGATGCCGGTGTTGCCGCTGGTGGGCTCGATGACGATGGTGTCGGGCCCGATGCGACCCTCCCGTTCGGCCGCTTCGATCATCGCGCAGGCGATCCGGTCCTTGACGCTCCAGAGGGGATTCATATTCTCGATCTTGCCCGCGACCGTGGCAACGCAGCCCTCGGTGACGCGGCGCAGGCGGACCAGCGGCGTCCGGCCGATGCACTGCGTGATGTCGTCGCGAATCCCAGCCGGTAACCCTGCCGTCACCATCGTTCGCTCTCCCCGGAGTCGCGGAATCGTCGCCAGAGGTGCCGTCGGCATTATCGGCAGCGTCGAAAAAAAACTCCATGTTTTTCGCACCGTCGCAGCGGCGGCCTGCTCCCATCGGCCCGCGCGATCCCGGGAGAGCGGCCGCACGGCCATCGGTCACGTACCGTAGACTGACCCGCGGCGTTTTTCCTCAGCCCTGCGCGATGTCGTCACGACTCCCAGCCCTGGTTTCGAGTCTCCCCCTAGCGCTGCCCGTTCCACATGCGCCGCAGGGCCCGATAGAGGATCGGGGGCATCGCATCCCGCAGAAGCCCCCCGCTGGCGGCACGGACGAACCGGGTTCCGAGGGGGGCGGTTTCACCCGGCCGGGAGCGGAATATCGTGTTATGTGAGCCGGCCTGTCCCCCGCTGACGCGGGCTTCGTTGGTGTAGTAATACAACGCGACGGAATTGCGTTGCACATCGCTGGGGCAGCGCAGCGGTTCGGGCTGCCCGTGGTAACTGTTGTCGCTCGTCGAGAAGATCACGCAGCGATTGAAGACGGGAAGCACTTTTCCGAGGCAGGAGGTCGCCGTCGCGTCCCAGAGTTCGAAATGACCGCCGTACTCCTCGCGCCAATCGGGCGTCAGATACAAGATCAGGTTGATGCGGCGGAGCAGTTGGTAGCACGGATGATGGCTGTAGTCGATGTGGACGCTCAGTTTTCCCGAGGTATGGGTCTGGTGAATGCCGCCACCGACGAGCCGCGGGTCCGAGATCAGATTGTCCAGGCCGGACAACTCCTCGATGAACTCGATCATGGTCTGCGAGTTCAACTCGTGGATCAGGCGGCGAATGCACGCCGGGAGGGTATTCTCGTGCCGCAGGCTTGACTTGCCCCGCTGGTCGTCGGTTGGGAGCCGATTCCAGACGCGGGCATCATCGGGCCGCGGGAAGTCCGCCGCCATCGCTGCCGCGACCGCGGGCGGGAGGAAATCGTCGATCACGACATGCGGGTAGGGCAGCGCTTTCTGGTACTGCTGAGCAATCTCGGGCAAGCGTTTTCTAAGGGCGTCGACCGTCGGAACGATGCTCCAGTCCAACGGCAGCGCAGGCCCTGCGTCAGTCAGGGCTGCTGCCTGTTGCAAGTCTTGGCGTAAGGCGTCCATGACAAACCCTCGGGTGCTCGGCCCGGGAACTGCCGTCGTGAAGGGAACCCCGCCCCGCACGCGGATTCATCGCATTGTGGCGGTCGGCCGGACAGATGTCCAACTGCCTTCCTGCCTGGTCCGGGTTTGCGAATCAGATCGCGAACACCGGCGGGTCGGTCAGGGGCGTGAGGGTGGTCGCACCGACCTCCGCCGTCGGGTCGTCGATGCGGTGCACCTTCACCTCCCCATCCGAAACGGAATAGAGCAGTTCGCCGATCCGCAGGCTGCGCCGCACGAGGGTCCCGTGGACGATCTGGCCGAGGTTCGTGAAGCCGGAACCGCCGTCGATGTCGACCTGGAACACGACCAGGCCGGCGCCCCACGCCGACCCGTCCATCTGCTGCACGGGCAGGGTGAGGATGCTCTGGGCGGCGAACCAGCCGAGCGCGTGATGATCCCAGAGCGCCTCGGACCACGACTCCCAGCCGCTGCCCGCGAACGTGTAGGTCGCGGTGCGGCGCGGCTTGGCGGGATCGGCGACGTCGAAGATCGAGAGCTGCAGCCCGCGCACCTCGCCGGTGTCGGGATCGGCGTCGCGGCCGACACCGAGGAGCCGGGTGGCGTCGAGCGGATGTAGGTACGTGGAGAAGCCGGGGACCTTGAGTTCGCCGACCACCGTGGGTGCGGTGGGAGTCGAGAGGTCGATCACGAACAGCGGATCGACCTGGCGGAACGTGCTCACGTAGCCGACCGACCCGGCGAACCGCACCGAGAAGATCCGCTCACCGGGCGCGAGGCCGGTGACGCTCCCGATCGTCTGCAGGTTGCCCGCGGCCGCCTCCAGCACGTACACGCCGTTCGCAGAGGCTTCGCCGAAGCCGTTCGTCGTGGCCACGCGCAGCAGGCCGGCGTCGGTCTCATCGAGCGAAAACTGGTTGAGCGTCATGCCGGGCACCGCCCCCATGGCGACCAGCGGCGCCTCGACCTGCTGGAGGTCGAACTTGTAGATGTTGGTGCTCGAGCCGGCATCGCTCGGGTCCCACCAGGCGCCCCAGTGGGTCGCCGAGACGAACAGGCTCGACGTCGAGGCGTAGACCGATCCCGAGACGCCGACGACGGACGTGACGGCCTCCGGGCCGGCCACGTCGTCGTCCGTCTCGAACGAAACCACCGATACGATCGCGGGGTCGCTGCCCTCCAGGGGCAGGTAGGTGTTGCCGGCCGTCAGGAGCGGGCCTTCCGCCGTCCCTCCATCGGCCGCGGTCACGCTGAACCTGGGCAGTGCCTCTGTTTCCCAGGAGGTTTCCAGTCGGGCCAGGTACGACGCCTTGTCCTCGTAGACATACCGCGTCATGCCCGCCGGATCGCCGGGCCAGAATGGCAGGGAGATTCCCATGATGCCGGCATCGCCTGCGGGGCCTTTCGGCTGCGAGGACGGGGGGATGGCGGTCCGCTCGGGGGCGGGAATGTCGAAGGAACTCTGGGTGACGACCAGGACGCGGCCCTCGATCGCCCGGGCAGCGACGAGCCAGCCGTCTAAGCGGGTGGATTCGAGGATCTGCGGGGCGGCGGCCGCGGAGACGTCGATCACCGAGACGATCACGCTCGATTGCCGCAGTCCGCGCCACCCGGCGATGCCGACGCCGACGCTGGGGCCAAAGCTGTCCTCCTGGGAGACGACGGTGAGCCGCGTGCCGTCGAGAAACAGCGCCCGCTCCCAGCCCGGAGTCGTGACGTGGCTGACCACGCCGATCGCTTCGGCCGGCAGGGCGCTGACGATGTCGACGCCGTCGCCGGCGATCACGTACAGGTGCCGGCCATCGGTCTTGACGATGTCCCCTTCGTCGACACCATCCACCTGGTTGTTGGTGCCGGAGAAGCCGCCGCCCTGACCCGCGTTTGCCGCGGCGGCGAACGCAGCGTCCCGCGAATCGTTCACCAGATAGGGCCACGAGCCCCAGGCGGTGGTTTCCGTGCCGAGCAGGCGGCCCCATTGGGCCATCGCCGTGTCGATGTAGCGTGACTTGACCAGCGCCATGTCGTCGACGCGGCGCAGCGGATTGGTGGCTTCGTTGCCGATGAGCTGCTCGCCTGCGGCCAGGACGACGTCATCGACGCCCTTCGTGCCGAAAAAGCGGTCGGTGCCGGCGCCTCCCTTGAGGACGTTCCGGCCGGCGCCCGCACGGAGCGTGTCGGCGCCGGCCTCGCCGTGCAGCGTGTCGTCACCCGCGCCGCCGACGACGGAGTCGTTTGCCGTGCCGCCGCGGATCGTGTCGTCGCCGCGGCCGCCGTAGAGCGCGTCGTCGCCTTCGCCGCCACGGATGACGTCGTCGCCGTCGCCGCCGCGGATCGAGTCGTTTCCGCCGCCTCCGTCGAGGACCGTCCGGATGCGGGTGTTGCCCGGCACGTCGATGGTGATCGAGTCGTCACCGGTTCCGCCGAAGATGCGGATCGTCGTCACCGCGGCTTCGCGCCGCGTGCCCACGACCGTCCCGTTCACGATGGCCCGCAACTGGCGGGCGTTGGCCGGATTGCGATCGACGACGATCGTGTCGTCGGGCTGGCCGGGCGCGGCATCGCCGGCGATCGTCCAGACGCCGCGTGCCCAACTCACGGAGAGCGCGAGGCGGTGCTCGAGCGGTTCGCCGCCGAGGATCAAGGGATGCTTTCGGCTGCTGAGGCGAGCGGCCGGTCGACGGTTGGACAGCGGCATGGGCAGCCCCACGGGGAACGAGTCGAGACGTGGGCCACGGGGGATTCAACCCACGCGGCCGGCGGACCGTACTCCGCTCAAGAGTATCGACCAAGGGCGGTCGTGCAAACAAATTCCCCGCTCGTGCGCCGCTGGCAAGGCGGGCAGAAACGGGGAACAGAGGCGGCCTCCGGGCCGCCGGGCTACCATACAAGGCCGCAAGCATCTCCGGGCAGATCGGCCCGCCGCGCGGTGAACCCGGTCAGGCCAGTCCCCGTAGATCACCACCGTGTTTCCCTGTCGTGTGCCGCGGCCGTCGGCGGTCGCGATCCCTTGTCGCCCCGAGGCGCCGTGAACGCAGCGGTCTCCCCTCCTTCACCGGCACCCGTCGCAGCGTCCCAGGGGCGGACCCCGTGCGGCGGTCCCGCCGTGCCCCCCGAGGCGATCCACCGTCGGCTCGACGCGGCGGGTCTCAACCATCGGCCGGTGCTGTTGGCGATCGACTCGGACGTCTCGCTGGAAGGAGAACCGAGCGCGGAGTGGCTGGTCGTGACGTCCGACCACCTCGCCGTGACCGACGGCGCGGCGGTGGTCCGCAGTCTCCCCTGGCCGGCCGTCACGGACGTCCGCGCGCTGGCCGGCGTCGGCGGCGGCACCTTGCAGGTCCGCGATGCCGACGGCTGGGTTGATCTCGTTCGCTACTCCAACGCGCTGGCGACGCGGTTTCACAAGGTGTCGCGGTCCCTGTCCCGGTCCCGCGACGATCTCGCCGCCGGGCTGCCCGGCGACGTCGCGGCGCTCGACGGGCCACTCGATCCGCCCCGCTGCACCGGCTGCGGCCTGCGGCTGGCCACCGCCGACGACGCCTGTCCGCGGTGCCTGCAGAAGGGGCAGATCCTGCGCCGCGTGGGGGAACTGCTCGCCCCTTACACCAGGGGCGCCGTCCTGCTCTGCGTGCTGACGCTCGTCGGCGTGGTCGCCGAACTGGTGACCCCCACGCTCCAGCAGTACATGGTCGACGACATCCTCTCGGCCCGCAGCGGCGGCTCCCTGCCCGACTTCAAGACGGCCCTGCTCGTCGTCGTCCTCGCGTTGGCCTTCTCGCGGGTGCTGCTTTCGGTGGTGGGCGTGCTCAAGGGACGGCTGGCCACGGCGATCGGCACGGGACTGACGGCGACCCTGCGAGAGGAGATGGTCCACAAGCTGCAGGGACTGTCGGTGGCCTACTACGACCGGCACCAGGTGGGCTCGATGATCAGCCGCGTGGCACACGACAGCGAGGTGCTCCACGGCCTGATGCACCAGGTCACGGGCGGTTTCCTCCTCCAGATCGTCCAGCTCGTCGGCGTCGGGGCGATGCTCGTCTGGATCAATCCCAAGCTCGCCCTGTTCACGCTCATTCCCGTGCCGCTGGTGATCCTCGGCTCGTGGATCTTCTGGCAGCACGTCTACCCGCGGCACTACCGGCTCTGGGACGCCTCCAGCAAGCAGATGGCGACCCTCTCCGGCATGCTCTCGGGCATCCGCGTGGTCAAGGCATTCGCCCAGGAGCCGCGGGAGAGCGCGCGGTTCCACGGCGCCAGCGACCACCTGCGCCGCTGGCGGGAGTGGGTCGAGCACACGAACACCACCTACTCCGCCGCCATGCAGATCGTGTTCGGGCTCGGCGGGCTGATCGTCTGGTACGTCGGCGGCCGCGACGTGATCGGCGGGAGCATGACGCTCGGCCAACTGATCGCCTTTCTCGCCTACCTGGCGATGTTCTACGCCCCGCTTGGCGCCCTCTCCAATTTCACCACCTGGCTGACGAGCTTCCTCTCGGGGAGCAAGCGGGTGCTGGAACTCCTCGACACGCCGGCCCTGATCAACGAGCCGGCCGCGCCGGAGCCCTGGACCGACGTCCGCGGGGAGATCCGCTTCGAGAACGTGACCTTCGGCTACGACCGCAACCAGCCGGTGCTGCACGACGTCTCCTTCGCCGTCGCCCCGGGCGAGATGATCGGCATCGTGGGGCGGTCCGGCTCGGGCAAGTCGACGCTCGTCAGCCTGCTGGCCCGGTTTCACGACGTGCAGGAGGGGCGGATCCTCGTGGACGGCCACGACATCCGCGACCTCGCGACGGGCGACCTCCGCCGCCGACTCGGGGTCGTGTTCCAGGAGTCGTTCCTGTTTCGGGGCACGATCTGGAAGAACCTTTCCTACGGCCGCCCCGAGGCCTCCATCCGCGCGGGCCTCGCGGCCGCCAAGGCCGCCGGGGCCCACGACTTCCTCTGCCGCCAGCCGCTGGCCTACGCGACGCTCCTCGGCGAGCACGGCGCCGGCCTGTCGGGCGGGGAGAAGCAGCGGCTGTCGATCGCGCGGACGCTCCTCTACGACCCGAAGATCCTCGTCCTCGACGAGGCCACGAGCAACATCGACGCCGAGGCCGAGCGGAGCATCCAGGAGGCGCTCGCCGTGCTCGTCCGCGGCCGGACCACGATCGCGATCGCCCACCGGCTCTCCACGCTGCGGAACGCCGACCGGATCCTGGCCTTCGACCGGGGCCGGCTCGTCGAGCAGGGAACGCACGCCGACCTGCTCACCGCCGACGGCATCTACGCCCGGCTCGTCCGCATCCAGACGCAGGTCTCCAAGCAGCCCACGATCGACACGCTGCTCGTCGAGCAGCCGCCGCCGGCCGCCGGACCCGCGCCGGTTCCCGCCCCGGCCGCGGGCATCGACTGGCTCGACCCCGTGTCCCGCAGGGTCGCGGTCGGGGATCATGGACGGCTCGAGTTGCACGACCGCGGCGGCGGCCGGCTCGCGGCCGGGATCTTCGTGGTGCCGACGTTTCCCGCCTCCCATCCGGAGGCGTATCTCTCCGTTCGCGGCTGGAGCGGGTCCGGCGAGGAGTGCGAGCTGGGAATGATCGAGAACCTGGCCGACTGGCCGGAGGCCGACCGGGCGGTGATCCGGGCCGCGGTCCGGCGCCGCGCGCTCGTGCGGTCGATCCGCCGTGTGCACGGCGTCGCGCTCGCCCACGGCTACCTCGAGCTCGACGTGGAGAGCGACGTCGGCCCCCGGACCGTCACCATGCGTTGGACGCAGTCGCAGGCGCTCGACTTCGGGCCCTCCGGAAAGATGCTGGTCGACACCGAGGAAAACCGCTGGCTGATCCCGCGGCTCGACGACCTGCCGGCCCCGGACCGGGAGCGGTTTCTGCGGTACGTCTACTGGTGAACCCGGTCCGCCGCGGAGTCGGGACCGGTTCCTTGCGGTCGCTCGGCTCGGCGCCTAGAAAGAGTCCGGGAACATCGGGCCGGGTTGGGCCCGGTGCACGGCGGTCCCGCATGCTGCTCGTCAGGGAAGACGGGATCATTCCTCCGCGGCGTGGCCGCGCGAACGAATGTCGGAGTTCTGTTTTTCTTCCTTTCCACGGAGACGAGTGATGAACCTTGTTGATCTCATTGCCGGCCAGCTGTCCTCGGGCGACGTGCTCGGGAAACTGAGCGGCCTCATCGGTGCCAACGAGTCGCAGACGAAGTCGGCCACGGCCGCGGCGGTGCCCGCCCTCCTTCAGGTGTTCGGCAAGCTGGCCTCGACCAACAGCGGTGCCGACCAGCTCGCCAAGGCGATGGGCGGCCTCGATCTGGGGATGCTCGGCAACCTCGCCGGCGCCCTCGGCGGCAGCCAGGCCCAGGGCCTGGGCAGCCTCGGCGGCAATCTCCTCGGCTCGCTGCTCGGCGGCGGCAACAGCAGCACGCTGCAGAGCATCGTCGGCGCCCTGGCGTCGTTCGCCGGCCTGCAGCCCGGCATCATGAAGTCGCTGCTCACCTACCTGGCCCCGATCGTGCTCGGCATGGTGGCCAAGCAGTTCACCGGCAAGCCCGATGCGGCGGGCATCTCCCGGCTGTTCTCCGAGCAGGCCGGCAACATCCGCGGCGGACTGCCGAAGGGCTTTTCGCTGCCCGACCTGGCGCTGGGCGCGATCTCGGGCGGCCGCCCGAGTGAGCCGGCCCGCAGCCACGGTCACGCGCCGGAGAAGGCGGGCCTGCCCGGCTGGCTCCTGCCGCTGCTCGTGCTCGGGGCGCTCGGCCTCGGCTACTACCTGTGGAGCAAGAACCAGGCCAACAAGCCCGAGGAGCGGGCCGTGGTCGTCGACGAGCGGGTCAAGAAGGGCCCGGTGACGGTCGACCGCAAAGAGGTCATCGCGACGGACGGCAAGACGATCTCCGACACGGTGCTGGAGACGTTCTCCATCGACCCGAAGTTCCTCGAGGCCGGCAAGACCGCCGGCAGCCTATTCACGGGCCTGGCCAAGACGCTCGGCGGCGTCACGGACGAGGCTTCGGCGAAGGCGGCGATTCCGGAACTGGAGAAGTTCGGACCGCTGCTCACGACGCTCGAGGAGGAAGCGGGCAAGCTGCCGGCCGACGAGAAGCCCGCCTTCGCCAAGGTGATCGCGGACAAGCTCGGCCTGCTCCGTAAGATCGTCGAGACGGTGATGGCGCTGCCGGGGGTCAAGGACCTGCTCGGCCCGGTCGTCACGCCGATGATCGAGACGCTCACGAAGATGAGCACGTGAGCGGCTGAACGACGCATGGCCGGCCGGGGGAGAACCCGCGCGAGAAGGACAGCTCCATCTCCTCGACGTCGCGGGGCGAGACCTCGGCCGGTCGGCCCGCCACCGC
>JBKDUV010000289.1:0-7616 GCA_046339335.1 Planctomycetia bacterium
CTGCCGGGGACAGTGCCGGGGACAGTGCCGTCTCGGGGGTGGGTGCGGGAGAGTGGCGTCAGCCGCGCGGAGGCGCGAGCCGCAATGGCATCGCCACGGCATCTCGTCCGCTGCTGGCGGCGCGATTCCGCGTTCCCGTCGCCCGGCATCCCGCGGAAAGCCGCCTTCTGGAGGACCGTCGGCAGGCGTTCGCCGACCAGGACGTCCCTCTGTTCCCTGCCGCCCTGCCGCTTGCGGTCGATGGCACGATCCTGCTGCGGACGCCGCTCGGATTGCTCGCCGTCGACTTCGCCACCGGCAAGCGAATCTGGCTGCAGCCCGGAGCCGCCGCCACCGACGGCGAAGAAGCCGAGGACCAGATACGCAGCCGTCTGCCCCGGACCTTCGACAACCTGACGGACGGCGGCCTGTCGAGCGACGGTCGGCTGGTGTTCGCGGTGGACAGCCACCCGGACGCCTTTCTGTCCGTCGGCGGACTCTTTTTCGATCCTGTTCAGGGGCGGCCGCGGGGCTCGACGTGGCAGGGAGGTAATACCCTCTCCGCGTACGACATCCGGGCCCGGGGCCGTCTGCGCTGGCGTCTGCCTGCGGCCCCGGCCGGGCTCTCCGCCGGAGCGGCGACATCGACTGCCTGGTTCATGGGGGCCCCGCTGGTGGTGGGAGACCGGCTGTTCGTCATGGTCGAGGAGCGCGGCGAGGTGAGACTCGACGTGCTCCGGTGCGGTGATGGCAGCGTGGAGTGGTCGCAACCGCTCGCCGAGTTGGACGAGTCGCAGGCCATCAGGCCCGGCGAGTTCCGCTGGCGGCAGCGGGCCGGCCTTTCCCCGGCGCTCGGCGGCGGCATCCTCGTCTGCCCGCTCGGCAACGGCTCGGTCGTCGCCATCGACCTGGCGACGCGTGTTCTCCAATGGGCCCACGCCTATCGACGCAGTCAGCGGGACGAAGCGGTGCGGCCCAACGGCTTTCGCGGCCGGTTGCCGCTGCGGGGTGGCGTCGTGCTGCCGACCCGTGGCGATACTCCGACCGAGGCGGACAGGTGGCGGGACGAGGGGCCGATCGTGGTCGGCGGCAGCGTGCTGCTGACTCCCCATGATGCCGACGAACTCATCTGCCTCGATCTGCGTTCTGGGACGGTGCGCTGGACGCTGCCGCGCGAGCGGAGGCTGCTCTCGGTGGCGGGCGTCGTCGACGGCCGGGTCGTGATCATCGGCCGGCGGGGCGTCGAGGCGGTCGACCTGGCGACGGGCCGCTCCGTCTGGAAGCGCGGGTTCGATGCCGCCGGGGCGGTGCCCAGCGGCCGTGGTGTCCTCACCGCCGACCGTCTGTTCTTGCCGCTCGACGTGCCCGAGGTGATCGAGGTCGGCCTCGTCGACGGGACGCTCGTCGGCCGGTCTCCGGCCCGCGGTGGTGCCGTGCCCGGCAACCTCGTCGCCTATCGCGGCGAGATGATCGCCCTGGGCACCGACTTTCTCGACGTGTTCCACCAGGTCGAGGCTCTCGGCCCGCGGGTCGAGACCGCCCTGCGAAGCCGGCCAGACGATCCCTGGGCGATGCACTGGAGCGGCCAGTTGGAAATCACGCGTGGCCGGGTCGAGGCGGGCATGGATCGCCTGCTGCGGGCGGAGCGGTCCGCGCCGGGCAGCCTGCCGCCCGACGGGCTGACGGCGGCACTCGCGGTCGCGACTGACCGCGACTTCGCCGCCGCCGCGCCGTTCTGGAACGCGGTGCAGGGGCTCGCCGGCAGCGACGCGTCGACCCAGAAAGTTGCCCGGCACATCGTCGATGGATTTCTGCGGACGGATGACCGTGCGGCCGCCTGGCAGGTGTGCAGCGACCTGCTCGACATCTCGGACGACGGCGCTGACGGGCTCTTCCTCGACGGCCTCGACAGGCGGGTGCAGCTGACTGATCAGGCGTGGTTTCGGGGGCGGCTCGAGAGGTTGCGGGCCGGTGCGACCGCCGCCTTGGCCTTGGAAATCGATGCCGCCCTGGCTGCGGCTGTTTCCCTGGCCGACGCCACCGTGGATCCGCTGGTGCGGCTGCGCCGGCTGGAGTCGCTGGCGGCCAGATTCGGCGACTCGGCGGCAGGCCACGCCGCGCGCCGCCGATTCGTCGCCGTCGGGCCGGGCTTCACGCCGGGTGCCGCGTCAGGTAACGCCGATCCGGTCCGCCGCGATCTCTTCCTGCTGCAACTGGGGCGCACCGGGGAGGCCGCGGATCGAGCAGCCGCCGGTGCCGCGCTGGCTGCGGTGGGTCGCGACGGGGGAGCGGAAGCCGGGCTCGCCGCCTGGAAGCTGGGCCGCGTGAACCCGCAGCGGCCGCCGGTCGAACGCCGCAGCAGCCTCGAGGATGCCAGGGCACGGCCGCTGCGGGTGCCGGTCGAGGCAGCGCCGCAATCGCTCCTGCCCGGCATCTCGCTGGCATACGACCAGCAGCTCTCGCGGGTGTCCGTGCTCGACGGCTACGGACGCCAGTGCGGGGAATCGCTGGTGGTCGATCGCCCGGACGTCGGGCCTCTCGTGCCCGGCGCCATGGGACCGGCGATCGAGGCCGTATCGTTGGGCCGGGTGCTCTACGTGCGGTCCGCGGGCACGATCGCCGCATTCGCCATCGGCGATGCCGGCGGAAACCGGCGGCTCTGGACGACCGCATCCTCCGCGGGCCGTTCGTGGCAGCAGCCGTTTGCGAATCGCCCCCGTCCCGCGGTTGTCGGCATCCATCGCCAGGGAGGCATCCCGCTCGGCGAGCGGATCAGCGAGCCGGAGGATCCGCTGGCGACCAGTGGCACTCCCCTCTGGTGTGGACCGCGGATCACGGGCGTGCCGGTGTACGAAGGCCGGACGCTGACGCTGCTCGACCCCGGCAGTGGTGCGGTGCTGTGGAAGCGACACCGGTTGCCGCCGGCGACCGAACTGCTCGCCGACGAGGACACCGTCTGCGTGTGCACGCCCGATGGTCGTGGCTCGATCGTGCTCGGCATGGCCGACGGCCGCATGATCCGCGAGATCGACCTGCCCGACCGCCGCCGCCGGCTGTACGCGGCCGGGCGGTTACTGCTGACGATCGCGCCGGGAGGGGAGGGCGACACGGACCGGCCACGGGAACGGGTCGTGCTCGAGGTCTGGGATCCGCTGGCAGGCACGCGGCTGCCGATGGGTCAGTTTTCGGGCTCGGCGCGGGTGCGGTCAGCCGGCCCCGGACGGCTCGTCGTGCTGGAGCCGTCCGGCACGGTCACGCTCCTCGACGTGACGCGGCAGGCCGTCGCGTTCGTGACGACGCTCGGCGACATGCCGCGCGAGTTCGACGAACTGCACGTCGTTCCCTGGATGGACCGGCTCCTGGTGATGGCCGCCCGGCGGGCCGACGACGCGGCGGACAACGATGTGACGTCAATCATTCCCCTGCAGCAGACGCTCTTGAGCGGGCATGACGGCCAGATGCGGTCCTACTCGATCTGGGCGTTGGATGCCTCCAGCGGTGCCCAGGTGTGGAATGTCCCGGCGACCGTCTCGCACCACGCGCTCCATCCGGTGCAGCCGGCCGATCTGCCCGTGCTCCTCTTCTGCCGGCAGATCCAGGGTTCCGACTCCCGCGACACGACCCAACTCAGCGTCCTCTGCCTCGACAAACGTACGGGTCACGCCGTCTTCGAGGAGGACCGAATTCGCGTGCAGCCGCACCTGCTCTACGGCTGCGACATGACGGGCGATCCGGCGGCCCGCACGATCACCCTTTTCAGTCGGGGGGGAGACATGCAGCGCGTGGTCCTGGAGTTCACCGGCGCACCGCTGTCGCCGCGGACGCCGCACCAGGCGTCCGCCCGGCCGCCGCGGCCGGCCGAGGGCTGGGATGCGTGGCTGGAAAGAACCCTGCGTCGACGCAGCGGACGCTGACCGCCCGCGTCCGGGCGACCGGTACATTGGAGGAACCCCTCGTCATGCCGAACGACCCTGGCCGCCATCGCGGACGCAGCCCGGGCCTGCCGGCGGCCCGCACTGCGGCCGCGGCATGTCTGGCGGCATGCCTGACGGTCGCGGTCGACGTCGGACCGGCTGCCGCGGTCGGCGACCCGGCGGTCGATCGCGCGGTGCAGGGGGCGCTCGACTGGCTCGTGGCGAAGCAGTCGCGGCGCGGAAGCTGGACGGCGAACGAGGGCCGCTATCCGACGGCGATGACGGCGCTGGCGGGAACCGCCCTGCTCATGGAGGGCTCCACCACGACGCAGGGCCGCCACGCGGAGCCGATCCGGCGGGCCGTCGATGCGGTCGTGGGCCGGGCCCGGCCCAATGGCCTCATCGGTGATCCGAAGAGCGACGACCGCTACACCTACGGGCACGGGTTCGCGATGCTCTTCCTCTCGCAGGTGCTGGGCGAGGAAGAGGACGATCGTCGCCGCGAGGAACTCGTCCGCGTCCTCCAGAAGGCTGTGGAGTTTTCCGGCCGCGCCCAGACGAAAGACGGCGGCTGGGGGTACGTCAGCGCCAAGGACGGGCACGATTTCGACGAAGGCTCGACCACCATCACGCAGGTGCAGGGCCTGCGCGGCTGCCGCAACGCCGGCATCCCGGTGCCGCGGGAGACGATCGATCGGGCGATCGCCTACATCCACCGCTGCACGATGGCGGACGGCGGCGTCCAGTACAGCTCCAAGGGGGGCGGTGGCCGGCCGGCGATCTCCGCCGCCGCGATCGCCTGCCTGTTCAACGCCGGCGAGTACGACGACACGCACGTGCCACGGATGCTGGAATATGCCGACAAGCATCTCGGCAGCGTCGCCAACAATTCGTTCGGCCATTGGCACTACGCCCACTTTTATTACGCCCAGGTCATGTACCGCGAGGGGGGCGACCGCTGGGACGGCTACCGGGGGCAGATCGAGCGGAAACTGCTCGCCGAGGCCGAGCGGGATCGCGACGGGACCTGCTGGACGCAGGGCTACATCGGTCCGGTCTACACGACGGCCACGAACCTGGTGATTCTCCAGTTGCAGGGGGCGGCCCTTCCGATCTACCAGCGTTGATGCGACGATGACACTGCGGCGTCGGCGGCGAACGGCCGCTCCCGCAGTCCCCGGAGTCCTCCATGTCCAGTGCCGATGCCCCGTCCATCGACCGCCTGCACGCGGCCCGCGAGCGGATTCTTGACCAGCTCGGCCGCGTGATCGTCGGTCAGCGGCAGGTGATCGAAGAACTGCTGATCTGCATCTTCAGCCGCGGCCACTGCCTCCTCGAGGGTGTGCCGGGGCTCGCCAAGACGCTGCTTGTCAGCACGCTCGCCCGGAGCCTCGACCTGTCGTTCAGCCGCATCCAGTTCACTCCCGACCTGATGCCGTCCGACATCATCGGCACCGACGTGCTCGAGGAGGACCGAGCGACGGGCGGCCGGCAGGTGCGGTTCCTGGAGGGCCCCCTGTTCGCCAACGTGGTGCTCGCCGACGAGATCAACCGCACGCCTCCCAAGACCCAGGCGGCGCTCCTCGAGGCGATGCAGGAACGGCAGGTGAGCGTGGGTCGCGTGCGGCACCGGCTCGTCGACCCGTTCTTCGTGCTCGCCACGCAAAACCCGATCGAGCAGGAGGGCACCTACCCGCTGCCCGAGGCACAGCAGGATCGGTTCATGCTCAAGGTCTTCGTCCGCTACCCGAGCTTCCACGAGGAGTTCGAAATCGCGCGGCGGACGACCGGCCTGCCGACCGACGAGCCGCAGCCCGTCCTCTCCGCCGCCGACATTCTCGCCCTGCAGCGGTCGGTTCGTGAGGTGCCCGTCGCCGATCACCTGGTCCGCTACGCGCTGGCGATCGTGCGGCAGACGCGGGCCGGTGAACCGGGCGTGCCCGACTTCGTCGCCGACCAACTCACCTGGGGAGCGGGGCCGAGGGCCGTGCAGTTCATGATCGTGGGGGCGAAGGCCCGGGCGTTGCTCCAGGGCCGCAGCCACGTGACGGCCGCCGACGTCCAGGCCCTCGCCGCCCCCGTGCTCCGGCACCGGATCGTCGTCGGCTTCGCCGCCGAGAGCGAGGGCGTGACCGCCGACGCGATCATCGGCCGCATTGTCGACAACACCCCGGCCAACGAGGATGAACTGACGCGTGACCCGCGGTTCCAGACGATCTTTGCATCCTGACGCGATCGCCCGCATCGCCCGGCTCGAACTGCGCGCCCGGGCCGCCGTCGAGGGTGCGCTCGTCGGGCTCCATAAGAGCCCGTTCAAGGGGCAGAGCGTCGAGTTCCTCCAGCACCGCGAATACGTCCGCGGTGACGACCTGCGGCGGGTCGACTGGAAGGTCTGGGGACGGCAGGACAGGCTGTACGTCAAGGAGTTCGAGGAGGAGAGCAATCTCCGGCTCACGCTCCTCGTCGACGGTTCGGCGAGCATGGACTACGTCGCTGCGGAAGGCGGCCGGCCCACGAAGTACGACGTGGCCGCCACGTTGGCGGCGAGCCTCGCCTGGCTGGCGCTGTCGCATGGTGACGCCGTCGGCTGCGCGGTCTTCGACGAAGCGATCCGCGCCAGCGTGCCGGCGCGGACGCGGCGGTCGCACCTCGGCGGCATCTGCGACGTGCTCGAGGCGCCGCGAGGCGGGCGGCCGACCGCGTTCCTGCCGGTGCTCCGCGGGCTGGCGGAAACCCTCCCGCGGCGCGGCCTGGTGGCGATCATCTCCGACGTCCTCGGGGACCGCGCCGGGCTGTTCGCCGGCCTCCGGCTCCTCCGCCAGCGCGGCCACGACCCGCTCCTGCTCCACGTTCTCGACGACGACGAGATCGACTTTCCGTTCGAGGGGCCGACCCGGTTCGAGGGGCTGGAACTGCCCGACTGGCTGGCCTGCAATCCGCGCGCCCTCCGCGCCGGCTACCTGGAGGCCTTCGCGGCGTTCCTGGCCGAGGTGCGCGGCAAGGCGGCGGCCGTGCAGTGCGACTATGCGTTGGTCCGCACCGGCGAGCCCGTGGCCGCGGCGCTGGTGCGGCTCCTCGCCCGCCGGGCCCGCGTGGCGCTGTAGCGACAGCGGACTGGATCGCCATGCCGACGTTCGACTTTCCGACGCTGTTCTGGTGGGGCCTGCCGGTCGTGGCGGCGCCGCTGGCCATCCATCTCATCAACCTGCTGCGCCAGCGGCGCGTGAAGTTCGCGGCACTGGAGTTTCTGCTCGCCAGCCAGCGGCGCTACCGGACCCGGGTGCTGCTGCGACAGGTTCTCCTCCTCCTGCTGCGGACGGCGCTGCTGCTCGGTCTCGTACTCGCCCTGGCGCAGCCGCGCTGGCGGCAGGCGATCGGCGGCCTGCTCGGCGCCGGCCGGGTCGCGCATCTCGTTCTCCTCGACGACACGCTCTCGATGGCCGACACGACCGGGGCGGTTCCGGGGGCCGAGGGGCGGGCGTGATCGTGCCCTTCGAGGTCACGGCGCGGAACGACGGGGCCTCGACCGTTCGGGACGTGGTGATCGACCTGCGCGAGGATGGGGCACCGCGGCCCGGCGTGACGATCCCGGAAATCGCGGCCGGGGCCAGTGTGACGCGTCGATTCGACGCCCGGTTCACGGCGGCCGGGCCCCACCTCGTGGAGGCGCGACTGCCCGCCGACGTCCTCGCCGCCGACGATCTCAGGTCCACGGTCGTCGAC
>JBKDUV010000290.1:0-14812 GCA_046339335.1 Planctomycetia bacterium
CTCATGGCGCGGGTGGGGGAGGAGTTTCCGCTCGAGTGCCCGAACTGCGGCGGTGACATCCGGCTCGTTGCCTTCATCACGGCGCCGGGCCCGATCCGGAAGATTCTCACACTCCTTGGCGAACCGCTCGAGCCGCCGCCAGTCTCACCGGCCCGCGGCCCCACCCACTGGGGCGAGCTTGTCCGGGCTCATGATGACCGCGAAGCGATTCAAGCGACGCCCGACGAGCTGCCCGTGATCGACATCCACAGCCTCTGATCGGTGCCGGACGCGAGGCATCAACGCCCCGGACGGGCGACCCGGGAGACGGTCTGCGCCGAGTCGAGAAAATCGCCATCGCAGCGGGGTGCGAGCGGTGTTTCGGCGCTTCGGGAAACCGCCTCCGGACTGCCAGGCCGCTCTCCCCGAGGCTCATGAGGGGCTCATCGGCCGGGCAACCGTTGCGGAAGCGGGATTGGCCGGACTATCCTTTTGGGACACGCCGGGCGATTACCGGTCGCCCCGGCTCTGCGCCCCTTCGACGCGTTTCGGGACGACGGAGTCGTCGTTCGGCCCGCCGTCCGGTTCCGGGATCAGGTCGAGCGTTGAAACCGGCGGCACCATGACGTCCTCCGCGTCGAGGAGCAGGGACAGGGTCCGCGGAGAAACACGTTTCAGCCGCGGCAGCCGGAGCGGGCCCTTTCGCGTGGAGAGGATCCGGGCGATCTCGACGGAGTCGGGGGATTCCAGGGCGGTGATTCCCGGCAGATTGCCGTCCCAGACAGGGCTCTCCACGAGCCCCCGTGCGAGAGTCGGCGACAACACCCGCAGGCTTTGTCCCCAGCGTGTTCCGAGATCGGGCCGCTGCAGGATCGCTTCCAGGGTCGCACTCGACACGTCGCGCAGGCCGGCCAAGCGCAGCGGGCCGCGGTGCCGCAGCAGCGCACGGGCCGCTTCGTCGGACAACGCGGTGAGCCCGTCGAGCGACAGCGGGCCTTCGTGGCGGGAGAGAATCTCGGCCTGCGCCGCGCTGAGTTCGGTCAGGCCATCGAGCGAACGCTGCCCGGGGATGGCCGCGATGGTCGCGAGCACGTCGTCCGGAAACGTCCGCACGCCACGCAAGGCGTCGTTTTTCGCGAGCCGTTCTAAGAGGGCGGGATGCGAAACCTCGCGCAGGCTGCGCACCGAGAGCCGGTCCTTCCGGCCGGCGAGAATCTCCGCCACCTCGTCGGAGACGGTCTCCACGCCATTGAGGACGAGCGGTCCAGCGGTGCGGACCAGCGCCCGGGCAACCTCGGGCGAAAGCGTCCGCAGGCCGGACAGCACCAGCCCTCCGGCGGGCCTGTCGGCCAGCACGCCGGCCACCTCGGGGGAGATGGTTTCGAGCTTGTCGAGCCGCAGGTCGCCGGGCACCGCGGCGAGCACCCGCGCGACGGCTGGTGTTATCTCCACAATCCCCGCAGTCGTCTCCTTGGACTTCATCAACCGCTCCGCGAGAGCGACGCTCGAAAGCGTGCGCAGCGGCGGAGCGCTCATTCCTCCCGGAAACGCGGCCAGGCTGTCCTGGGCGGCCTGCGATGCCTTGGCCAACCGTGGCAGGCGGATTCCTTTCGCCTGGCTGCGGCTCAGTGCCGCGGCCGCGTCGTCCGACAGTTCCTCGAGCCGCTCGAAGGCCAGCCGCCCGGTGAAGGGGGCGAGTGCGGCGGCCGCTTCGGGAGACAGGGTCCGCAGGGCGGGGAAAGTCAGATACTCGCGGTGGCGGGCGATTTCGGCGGCCGCTTCGGCCGACAGGGACTCGAGCTTGGTGAGATAAATGTAGCCCCGCCCCGCGCAGGCATCGACGATTTGTCTCGCCTGGTCGACGGACATCGTGCGCAAATCCTGGGCCCGTATCGGCGGCGCCGCCGTCGGGGTCTCGGCACGGCACATCCGCCGCACGTCGCCCAGTTCGAGACATCCGAAAAGCAGGCATCCGATGACAAGGGTGCGCATCTCACAACTCGCGGCTGGAAAGATTCGGCGGGGCCGACGAGACGTCGGCTGGCGGAGCAGAAACGAAGTTTAAATGGAAATGCCGGCAGCCGCCAAATCTGCACCATAACTGGGCAATCTGGCAGAGTCCCCAGATGTGGTGGCTGGCTCCCTCAGGTCACTTTCAGGTGCCGCAGAAGGTCCGATAGGGGCCGCAGCCTGGCGGTGGGCTGGCGCGGTAAGGCTCGTTGGCCGGCGTCTCGTCGAAGGGGGTGCGGACCGCCGCGAGCAGCCGCAGGAAAGCTGCCGTGTCTCCCTCTTCGGCCGCGGCAAGCGCCGCCTCGACGTGCTGATTGCGCGGGATCACGACCGGGTTCGCGCGGCGCAGCCGCGTCGCGATCGCCTCCGGCGCGGCCGGCTCGCGGGCCAGCCGGGCCCGCCACGTCGCCAGCCAGTCACCGCTGGTCGGGCCCGAGCCGACCGCGGCCGGGTCGGCAGCGAGTCCGGCGAGACCGACGAACGTGGCCGTGAAGTCGGCCCGGACTGCATGCATCCGGTCGAGGAGCGCGGTGAACAGTGCGTCGTCTCCCGGTTCCTCCGTCGTGAGTCCGAGCTTGGACCGGCCACCGGCCCGCAGATGTTGTCCGTACCGGGTCGGAAACGTCTCGAGCACCGCGCGCAGCCGCTCCACCGCCGCCTCCTCGGGGCCGGGCAGCAGCGGCAGGAGGCTCTCCGCGAGCCGGGCCAGGTTCCAGTGGGCGATCGCCGGCTGGTTGGCATAGGCATAGCGGCCCTGGCGGTCGATCGACGAAAAGACCGTCGCCGGATCGTAGGCATCGAGGAAGGCGCACGGGCCGTAGTCGATCGTCTCCCCCGACACGGCCATGTTGTCGGTGTTCATCACGCCGTGCACGAAGCCGACGAGCATCCAGCCCGCGAGCAGCGCGGCCTGCCGGCCGACGACGGCGGCGAGGAAAGCAAGCGGCCGGTCGGCGGCCGCGACCGTGGCGAGGTCGGGATCGTGGCGGGCGATGGCATGGTCGAGCAGCGCCGCCGGCAGGCCCGGGACACCGCAGGCCGCGGCGTATTGGAACGTGCCGACGCGGATGTGGCTGGAAGCGATGCGCGTCAGAACCGCGCCCGTGAGCGGCGCCTCGCGCATCACGGCCGCGCCCGTGGTGGCGACGGCAAGGCTGCGGGTGGTGGGAATGCCGAGGGCATGCATCCCCTCGCTGATGATGAACTCGCGGAGCATCGGCCCCAGGGCCGCCCGGCCGTCGCCGCCGCGCGAGTAGGGGGTGCGGCCTGCCCCCTTGAGCTGGACGTCGTGCCGCCGGCCGGCGGCCGTGAGCTGCTCGCCGAGGAGGATCGCCCGCCCGTCACCGAGGTTCGTGAAGTGCCCGAACTGGTGGCCGGCGTACGCCTGCGCGATCGGCTCGGCCCCCGGCGGCAGGGCATTGCCCGCGAACAGGGCCGCGCCGGTCTCCCACAGGACCCGCGCGTCGAGCCCGAGCCCGGCGGCCAGCGGCTCGTTGAGGATCACGAGGGCCGGATGCGGCACCGGCGTCGGCGTCGTCCGCGCGAAGAGCTCTTCGGGCAGCCGCGCGTAGGAGTTGTCGAATCGCCAGCCGGCGAAGGGGGTGTCATGCTGCATGCGCTGTCATTCCCGCAGCCGCACCGGCCGGCGCGGCTGCGGACGCACTGTACCGCGGCGGCGCGGCCGCCGTCCGAACGGCCGATCACGGCGGTTGGAAGCGATAGGTGCCGCGGCCCTTCTGGGCGATCCGGCGGAGCACCTCCTCGCCGGCGTTGTCGTGGAAGGCGACCGCGTGGACCTTCGGCCCCTTCGCCCGGGGCACGATCCTGACCACGGCCGCCGGGTCGTTGAACACGCCGTCGGTGAGCAGAAAGATCGCGTCGGGCTTGAGCCGCATCGCGCCCGCCAGCGCATCGACCGGATTCGTGCCGCCGCCGACCGGCTGCCGATCGACCCAGTCGAGATAGTAATCCTTGTTGTCCGGCGTGGCCCGAACCAGTCCACCCGCCGGCATCGCCAGTCCGACATCATTGAAGAGGAAGATGAAGAACGACGCCTCCACGGCGAGCGACTCGATGCTTTTTCGCAGTTCGTACCTGGCCTGGTCGATCCGCGGGCCAGCCATGCTGCCGGAGAAGTCCACGATGAAGACGAACTCGTCACCGGCGGCCTTGGCGCCGAAGAACGTCGCGGCCCCGGCCCCCGCCGCGTCACCGGTACCGCGGCCGAACCCGGCACCGGAACCCACCTCCGCGGCCAGCACCCCGCCAGGTTCGACGGCGATTTCCCCCGTCTCCTCGTGCCACCCGTCATCAGCGAGTTCGGCCGCGAGCAACAACGGCACGACGACGTCATCGATGCGCGGCTCAATGGCGACCGTCGCCGGTTCGGCGGCCGCGGTGGCGGCGCCCAGGTCGAGCTGCAGCCCGTCGAACGCCTCGGCGCCGCTGCCCTCGAACGCGACCACGCAGGCCGGCCGCCGCGCCTCCGGATCTGTTCCCAGGCAAAACGTCGCCAGAACCAGAAGGACCGCGATGTGCACGAGCAGGCTGTAGACGAACCCCGACCGGTGGATGTCGAACACGAATCGGTCGACCGCGGTGAACCAGGCCGAGCGGGCGGCGGCGGGGGGAAGGAGATCGGGCATTGGCCAACCCTCGAGGCGTGCCAAACGAACCGCGGCAAAGTCGTATTTTCCTCGGCATCGAGTCTACCAGCGGATGCCTGTCAGCACAGTGCGGCCAGACCGGTCGTGACGAGCGTGCCGAGCCAGCGGGCTGCGGCGAGGCCGGTGCCGACGAGCGCCGCCACCTTGACCACTTCGTCGGTCGTGAACCGGCCCGGTGGCATGCCGGCAGCCACGATCAGGAACCAGCCCGTCATCAGGGCGGCGATCACGGCCACGGCGCAGCCGGCCCAGTTCGCCTGCCAGGCGGCCCCGGGATCACCATGGAGCAGGAGCGAAAACGACGTTGTCATGCCGCAGGCCGGACAGCCGATGCCGGTGAGCATCTTGACCGCGCACGGGGGCAGGCCGAGTTGCCGGTGCGTGCCATGGCTGCGGGGCCGGCCGGCCTCGTCATAGGGATCGAGCACGGCGGCGACGGCGAACGCGGCCAGGCCGAGGAGGGCGAATCCGGCCGCCAGCCGGCGGTCGCGCCGGACGTCGTTCGGGTGCCGCAGCGGCGGGTGCCGGGGGTGATCGGTCATCGGCTCGACTCCGTCGCGGTCGCGGGGCGCGACGCGGCAGGGACATAGTCTGCCCCCCCGGCGGGTGCAACGCCACCCCCGGACGCGAGATCGCGTGCCCGCTATCGGACGCCCGGCGGAGCAGGTAAAATCCCGCGTCTCGACAAGCATCCGCCCTCCCTCCACGCACCATCAGCGTGCGGCAGCCATGGAAGACCAGTGGTACGTCGGTCGCAAAGGCCAGCGGTCCGGCCCGTACACGACCGGCCAGCTCAAGCAGATGGCCGCAGCCGGCCAGCTCGTGCACAGTGACCTGCTCTGGAAGCAGGGACTCGAGCAGTGGGTTCCGCTGACGAAGGTCAAGGGACTCTTGCCGGTGAACGCGGCGGGCACGCTGCCACCGCTCGAACTCCAGCGCCAGGAACCCCGGGTGTCGGAACCCCGGGTGTCGGAAACAAGAGCCCGACACAGCGAACCGGCGGACGCCTTCAATTTCAGCACGGCTGCGGCGCCGGCCAGGTCGGCCGACACCGGCCGAAACCCGTACGCGACCGGCACCGCGACCCCGGTGGGCAGCACGTCCGGCGCGTCTCCGGCCGTGTATGCCGCTTTTCTGCCACGTGTCGGCGCAGCGCTGCTCGACGGCCTGTTCATGATCGTCCTTGCGTTGACCCTGCAGGTCGGCGTGCCGGTGCTGTGCAGCGTCCTGTTGGGAATGCAGGAGGCGGGACTGGGTGCGGCGGTGATGCTCGGCTGGTTGGGCACCATCTGTCTCTCGATCCTGTACTACGTCGGCTACGAGGCGTCGGCCAAGCAGGGAACGTGGGGCAAACAGGCGTTGGGCATCAAGGTCGCCGACATGCAGGGCCGGCGGATCACGATCGGCCGGGCCCTGGGACGGTTCTTCGCCAAGTTGCTCAGCAACATGACCGGCGGCATCGGCTACATGCTTCCCTTGTTCACCAAACGAAAGCAGACGCTCCACGACATGATCTGCGGCTGCCTCGCCCTCAAGAAGTGACCGGGGCCCCGGCGGCCGGCGACACCCCAGGAGACCGCGTTCCATGCCCCACCCATCCGCGCCCGAACTGCCGCTGCCTGCGGCACCCGTCACGGCCACGGGTCCGACGAAGACCAGCGGCCTCGCCATCGCCAGCCTCGTGCTCGGTATTTTTTCCTGCGGCTGCTCGGTATTCACCGGGATTCCGGCGTTCGTCTGCGGCATCATGGGCCTCAATCGCATCGCACGGAGCGAGCGCGAACCGGCCGGCCCGCGGCTCACCGGCCAGGGCATGGCGATCACGGGCCTGGTCCTCGCCAGCCTCACCACCTTGATGCTGCCGGTGCTCATCGGTCTCGTCCTGCCGGCGATCCAGGCAGGCCGCGACGCGGCCCGGCGCGTGCAGTGCATGAATCACATGAAGGCAATCGGATCGGCGATGATCCGCCACGAGGCCGCGACGGGGCTCCTTCCCGCCGCGGTCATCGGCGCCGACGGCACGCCGCTGTTGAGCTGGCGGGTGGCGATCCTGCCGTACATCGAGCAGAAGTCGCTCTACGAGCAGTTCCACCTCGACGAGCCGAGGGACAGCGAGCACAACCGGTCCCTGATTCCGCTGATGCCGATGGTCTACGCCTGCCCGAGCGCCGACGTGGAGCCGGGCCGGACCACCTACCTGCTCCTCGACGGTCACGGCGCCGCGTTCGAGCCGAAGAATCTTCGCGCCGGTGCCGGCGGTCGGATCCGCGGCCTGCGGAGGGCCGACCGCGGCGACAAGTCCGAGGCCACGATCATGGTCGTCGATGCGCCCGCGAGCCGGGCCGTCGAGTGGACCAGGCCCGCGGAACTTTCCCTGTCGCCGCGGGAGGCCGCGGCGCTCGCCCCGGGAGAAAGCGGTCATGGCCGCGGCATGCGACTCGCCGTCTTCATCGACGGAAACGTGCGCATGCTCGACTTTGACGCCGAGTCCGAACCCTGATCAGAGCAGGTGCCGGGCCTTGATCGCCAGGTATTCGTTGACGGCCGCGGCGGTGAGATCCGCGGGGCGGACGTCGAGCGTGAGGACGCCGTCGTGCCGGAGGTCGGTGAGCACCTGCCGGCGCCAGAGCGCGATGTCGGCCGCGGCGGCGGCCCGGTAGCGGTCCGGGGTCGCGGCTTGCCCAGCCGCTGCCGGCCGGCTCTCTGCCCCCGGGGTCGCCGCGAGCGGATCGAACAGGGCCGGGTCGCGAAGCAGGGCCACCAGCGGCAGGTGCCGACCCACCGTCGTGGCCAGGTGGCGGCGCAGGCTCGCGGCGTTGCGGTCGTCGATGAGGTTCGTGATCACGATCATCAGCGTCCGCTTCCGGCACTGCCGCTGCAGGTACAGCAGGGCCTCGTCGAACCGGCTCTCGACGAGGTCGGCCTCGACGTCGTGGCAGGCGGCGATCATCCGGTCGAGCTGCCGCCGGCCGCCGCGCGGCGGCACCCAGCGCAGGATGCGGTCCGCGAAGCAGACGAGCCCGGCCTCGTCGCGGTGGGAGAGCGCGACGTAGGACAGCGTCAGCGCCGCGTCGAGGGCCGCGTCGAGCATCGAGGTGCCCTCGGTGCGGTTGACCATCATCCGCCCGCAGTCGACGGCGAACACCACCCGCTGGCTCTGGTTCGTCTGGTGGTCGCGGACGGTGAGCCGCAGCCGCCGCGACGTCGCCCGCCAGTCGATCGCCTTGTACTGGTCGTCGGGCGTGTAGTCGCGGAGCCGCTCGAACTCGTTGTCTGTGCCGATCCGGCGCGTCCGGCGCACGCCGAGCAGCGACATCCGGTTGAGCCGGGCGTAGAGCGCGTAGCGGCTGATCTGGGCGAGCGCCGGATAGACCGCGAGCTCGTCGCGGGCCGGCAGGGCATGCTGCACCCGCCACAGGCCGAGCCGACTCGGTGACCGGACGAACACCCGCTCCAGCACGAACGCGCCGCGCTCGCGTGGCAGCACCGCGTGGCGGACGCGGCCGCGCGACCGGCCGAGGATCCGCAGCGGCGGCGGCGGCTCGAGTTCCTCGAGCAGGCCGCCGACGTCGTCGCGAATCTCCAGGTCGTGGGCCCGCCGCGAGCCGTTCTCGATCACGATCTCGATCGGGTGGCGGATGCCGCGGGTGGCGATCCTGCCCAGTTCACGGCGGGCCCGGAAGGCTGACCGGCGCGGCAGCGTCGAGGCGTCGCCGAGGGCGACCACGAGGATTGCGACGTCGAAGGCGAGCACCGCCGGCCAGGCCGCCGGGGCGAGGTACAGCGACAGCGACAGGATCAGCGGCGCCAGGGCCAGCCGGCAGAGCCGCGGGGTGGGGGCGATCACAGCCGCGGCACCTCGATCGTCTTCAGGAGCGCGAGCAGGGCCCGGTCGGTCGTCTCGCCGGACACCTCGGCCTCAGGGGAGAGGATGACGCGGTGCCGCAGCGCCGGCAGGACGAGGTCGGTGACGTCGTCGGGGATGACGTACGAACGTCCCGCGAAGGCCGCCAGCACGCGGCTGCCGGAAACGAGGGCGATCCCCGCCCGGGGGCTGGCGCCGAGCGTGAACGCCGGCCAGTCGCGGGTCCGGCGGACGATGGCGCTGGCGTAGGCGATGACGCGGTCATCGACACGCACCTGGCGGCAGAGATCCTGGATGGCGATCACGCGGGCCGGATCGAGGAGCGGCCGGATCGCCGTCTCCACCTGCTTTTCCAGCCGCTCGGGCCGGCAGTGGAGCCGGAGGATGGCATGCTCCTCATCGGCCCGCGGATACTCGACGACGAGCTTGAACAGGAACCGGTCAAGCTGGGCCTCGGGCAGGTTGTAGGTGCCCTCCGACTCGACCGGGTTCTGCGTGGCCAGCACGAGGAACGGCGGCTCGATCGGGTGCGTGGTGCCGTCCACCGTCACCCGCCCCTCCTGCATGATCTCGAGGAGCGCCGCGTGGGTCTTGGCCGGCGAACGGTTGATCTCGTCGGCGAGGAGGATGTGGGTGAAGATCGGCCCCGGCCGGAAGCGGAACTCCTGCGTCCGGGCGTCGAACACCGGCTGCCCGGTGATGTCGGAGGGCATCAGGTCGGCGGTGAACTGGATCCTGCCGAAGCGGCAGCCGAGGGTCTCACCGAGAATCCGCACGAGCAGCGTCTTGCCGAGGCCGGGCACGCTCTCGATGAGCACGTGGCCGCCGGCGAACAGCGCGGCCAGCGCCAGCCTGACGAAACCCTCCTGCCCGACGTAGATCTTCGCCGCCTCGGCGAGGATCGCGTCGATCGTCTCGCGGACCGCGATGAACCGCGCGGTGTCTCCGGTCTGCTCGGTCGCTTGTCCCGTCGTCTGCCCCGTCGTCATCGTCTCGAACGTGTCCATCGTCTCTGCCTCCCTCGGTGTCTCGTCCTCATTCGTTCCCCGGCTCACGCGCCGTCCGCTCCACCCGCCTGCTTCGCTTCCGTCTTCTCGCCCGGCCGGCGCCAGGCCTCCAGCCGGCGCCGGGCGAAGTCGTCGTCCTGCGACCGGCGCAGAAGCGCCGCCAAGGCAGCCACGTGGTGGCCGAAGTCCTCCGGCCGGCCCGCCGTCTCGCGCCGCGGCCGGCCGAAGATCGGCGCCTTCCACCAGCAGAACAGGATCATCGCAAACAGCGCCTGCGCGGCGATCCACGGGTTCGGCGGCACCGCGAGCAGTTGCCACATCGACCGCTGCCGGTCGCTCTCCGCATCGTTGTCACGGACCTGTTCCGATCCGACCACCACGACCCGGCAGCCCGCGGGTAAAATCGCGATGAGTTCCCGGGCGAGCCGCCGGTTGCCCGGATCGACGAGTCCAGCGTTGTGGAGCGGGGCGGCCGAGGCGTGGATCAGCGTCCGGTCGCCGGCTGAGACCGATGCGCCGGCGGTCGCCGCACCGTGCGGCTCCTCGTCGCTCTCTGCTTCGTCATCCGCCTGATCTTCATCTTCTGCCGCTTCCTCTTCTTTCGCCGCCGCATCGAACACGTCGTCGTCGATGGCACTCACGGCGGCGCCGCGGCGCTCGACGAGCAGCGGCTCGCCGTCCTGCGTCCACAGCGGTCGTGCTCCCGCCGGCGGTTCGAGTCGCCGGGCGCGTGGCCAGCGGGCCGACATCAGCGCCGCGGTCGAGTCGGTCGTCCGCACCTCCCCCGGCACGGCCGCAGGTTTCTTGCGGGCGGACAGCCCGTAGCCCAGTGTCCTCGCACCCGCCGGAAACGAATTCCCGGCGAACGCCGCAAGGTCGCTCTGCGCCTGTGCCAGCTTCCGGTGCGCCGCCTTCACTTTGTCCTGCGTCAGGCCCTGAATCCCCACGACGGCCCGCCAGTAGTCGATGGCTGCGTCGCTGTCGCGGATCACGAACACGATCGTCTGGTAGCCGGGCCGGTCGAGAAACCGGTCGAGCAGGTCTCGGGCTTCGTCGGAAGGCGCCGAGTGCGTAGTCCCGAACACGACGGCCACGTCATGCCTGCCGACCATCCGCTCGCCGAGCGTGCGGCGGGTGCTCGTCGTCCGGCCGGAATCGCGGAGCATCTGTGCAAATGCCGACACGCCGTTGAGGCTGTCACCGCGGAGGGTGCCGTAGCGCGTGTCGGGATCCCGGTCGCAGCCGGCGGCGCAGGCGGCGAGCAGGACCGCCGCCACGGCAGAGCGGTGCGGCACCATGATCGTCGCCGAATGCGGCGGCCAGACGTTCATGCCGCGGCCTCCGTGATCGCCGGCTGCCGGAACTCGTCGCGCCGCTCCCAGACCCCGGCGAAATCCGCGGCGGCCACCGGCAGACGGCCGAACAGGGCGTCCTCGAAGAGCCGGTTCGACGTCCGGAAGAGCGTGGAGATCGCCGGCGCCGCGGCCGCGACTTCGGCGGCATAGCGCCGATTCGTCTTGCCACGGGCGAGCTCGATCACGCCGCGACCGTGGAGCTGCACGAGCTGCCAGCCGTGGAAGAACACCATCGCCGTCGCATGGTCCCCCGCGGCGGCGAGCCGGGCCGCCTCCGCGAGCAGGTCGCCGTCGTGCCGGCGGGCGGCCTCGGGCAACGCCTCCAGCGCCTCGGCCCCGAGGACCGTCGCCGCCGCCGCCCGCTCCCGCCCGGCATCGTTTCCCCAGTCGAGGCCATGCCGCACCACGAGCCAGATCGCCCCGGCGAGGAGCAGCACGAGGATCGCGATCATCGTCCACTTCGCGATCGCGCCGATGCCGCCGAGCAGGGAGTCGTCGATCCGCCGCGTGGCTGGCTCGACGCGTACCATCGGCCGGAAGGCGTCCTTGCCTGCGTCGTACCAGGGGGGTTTCTGTTTCATGAGTGCCTTGCGGGCCAGGTCATCGGCTTCGTCAGGGGTCGTCGCGGACTGGGCAACGGTGTCGGCGACCGGCGCGGCGCCGGCAGCGGCGACGCAGGCCAGCCCCACGAGGACCGCGCCTGCAGCCGCTCGGCCCGCGGCCCCGAGGCCCGCGTAGGTTCGCGGCGCGCGGAACTTCAGCTCCACGTCCCAGCCCTCGTGGCGGATCCGGGCATCGAGATAGGTGAAGAAACGGACGATCGTCACGGCCGAGGCGGCCACCCAGAAGGCGATCTGGCTCTGCCACGAGACGAAGGCCTCGACGGCGGCCAGCGCCGCCTCGCCATCCTCGGCGAAGGGATCGATGGCGGCTTCGAGCACCTTGCCAAGCGCCGCCCCCTGCCACAGCGACGTGAACGCCCCGAGCATCTGGCCGACCACGAACCAGCCGGCGCCGAGCAGCAGGGTGTCGAGGAGCAGGAGCAGCGGAATCCGTCCCATCTCGGTCTGGCAGAGGGCCACGGAGCGGCCCGAGGTGGCGGTCCAGCGGCCCCGTTCCAGGAAAATCACGGGCCCCATGAAGTAGGCGAGCACCAGCCAGACCGGTCCGCCGACGCAGGTGACGAAGGCGAGGCCGCGAAACAGCGTCTGGAACAGGAACTGCGGCCCGATCGCCCCGCCGAAGGCCCGCAGGCAGTGTCGCAGCGAGGACAGATCGAACCGCTCGGCGAACATCACCTGGCCGAGATACAAGGTCAGCGGTGCCGCCGCCCATGGCATCTCCAGGGCCGTCACGATGCCGAGCAGGGGCAGGGCGTTGTCCCCCTCCGCGCCGGCGAAGATCAGGCGATTGAGGAGGATCATCGGCACCACGCCGACCGCCGCGGCCACGAGCAGGCCGAGCGGCCAGCGAGCGCAGACCAGCAGGGCCAGGTCGAGGCACTCGAGGATCCCGCGCGGCCGCACGGCCACCTGGACACGGTCAAGCCTCATCGGCGGGCCTCCGCAGCCGGCCGGGATGCTCGTGTCCTGGCGGCCTGCCGGGAGGGGAGAAACGGCAGGGTGAAGTAGCCGACGAGCAGGGCCGCCGTGAACAGGGCGACCGTCGCCTTGACCTCGTAGGGGACCGCGGACGGGGAGATGAAGCCCTCGATGAAGGCGGCGAGGATGAACAGGACGGTCGCCAGCCCGGCCACCTCCAGCGCCTCGGCGGCCGCGAGCTGCAGGGCGGCCATCCGGCTCCGCCCCCGGGTGTCGAGGATCGACCAGCCGAGTCGGAGGCCGGCCGCGGCCGAGAGCACGACGGCGGTGAGCTCGAAGGGGGCGTGGGCAGTGACGAACTCCGTGAAGGTGTCGGCCTGTGGCGCGACGAGCATGTGGCCGAAGATCGTCCCCAGGAACAGGGCATTGAAGGCGAGCACGACGAGGCTGCCGACGCCGCACAGGACGCCGCCGGCGAAGCAGCGCAGGCCGATGCCGGCGTTGTTGAACACGTAGAACCCCGCCATGATCGACCGGTCGGCGACGAGTTTTTCTTCCCCGAGCTTCTGCGAATACATCTCCTCGACCTTGTCGAGGGTGTCCTCCCCCGCCACCTGCGCGGCGAAGCCGGGCCGGGTCGCGGCGGCACCGAGGGAGCCGAGGAAGATCGCCCAGAACGTCGCCAGTGCGATCCAGAAGCCGGGGTCGGTGACCACGCGGCGCGGCACGTCCACGACGAGCGACCGCAGCCAGCCGACGAGGCTGAACGACTCGATGCGGTAGAGCTGCGTGTGGGCGTCGGCGACGAGCTGCTGGAGGTGCTCGCGGGTCGCCGGCGGAAACCGCAGGGCCTCGGCCAGCGCGAGGTCGCTGCAGGCGGCCCGGTAGCGGCGGGCGAAGGCGGCGCCCCGCTCGGCGTCGATCCATCGGCCCGCGCGGCCCCGCAGCCAGGCGACGTCGTCGGCCAACGCCACCCAGTCGGGCGACCGGTCGGCGGTCGGCCGCGTGACGCTCTTGCGTCGCCTCCGCTGAGCGTCCGGTCGGAGACGGCCGAGAGCAGGGCGTCGGCGTCGATCGCCGGCGCGATCTCCCAGGCGGCGCACAGCCGAGCGGCGGGAATGGCCGCCAGTTCCTGGCGCCGGGCCGGGGAGAGCATCGGCCGGCGGGCGACGAAGTCGGCCAGCGCCGCGGCCAGCACGGGATCGGGGCGGAAGCCGGGGGGCACGAGGTCGGCCAGGAAATTCAGCCCCCCGTCGGCGGTCGGCGGCGGGGGCGGCCGCCAGCGCCGGTCGATCACCACCACGGTCCCCGCGGCCAGGTCGCCGAGCCGCTGCAGCCGCCGCGTGCAGGCCATGGCCACGATGCCCGGATAGAACGGCGGGGCGACGTCGATCGCCCGGAGGAGATTGCGGAGGATCGCCTGCGCGATGTTGATCGACAGGCCGGTCTGCGACACGGTCCGCAGGCCGAGGGCGAGCTTGCCGAGCGTCTGGCCGTTGTTGAACGTCTCCATGGCGGCGCCGTAGCCCCACCAGAGGAAGAACAGGGCGACCAAATAGAAGCCCAGGAAGAGCTGCCCGATGACGCCCGCCAGCACGAAGGGAATGAACAGCGCGATGCCGACGGCCACGATCACGACGACGTCGATGACGAAGGCGACGAACCGCTGGGCCGGTCCCGCCAGCCGGAACTCGAAGGCGATGTTCTCGGGACTCACGAGCCGGAGCGTCGTGTCGAGCGGAGTGAACGCGGAGGAGGGCATGCGCTGACCGGTGCCGATTCGCTGGGGGGGTTGAGCGGATTGTAACCCGCGGTCGGTGCCGTGATCGAACGCGGCGGGCGTGTCGCGCGTGACCGCCGGCTGCGGTCGCGTCAGGCGCCGAAGCGGGCCCGGACGCCGGCGGGCGGCACGCCGGCATCACCGAGCGCGAACGCGGCCACGACGGCGGGATTGCAGTAGGTGATCAGGCCGTAGATCGCCAGGCCGATCGCGGTCGGCGCGCAGTAGATCGTCGACGCGCCCAGCATGCCCGCGGCCAGTGCCACGATCCCCAGCATCCGGCGCCGAGAGCGGAGGCCGTAAATGCCGGCCACGACGTGCAGCACGCCGGCGATCAGGCCGCCGCCGCCCATGACGCCGTAGGTGATCATGAGGATCGACTCGAACGTCGCCGGCGGCGGCATTCCCTGGCCGGCGGGCATGTCCCGCATCAGCATGGGAACGAACACGATCAGTCCCATGTAGACGATGCCCAGGAGCAGTTCGAGGACTCCCTGGATGATCATCAGGATCGCGACCGGCATGACGTGGCGGACGAGACCGCCGTTCACCGGACCGTTCTCGGGCATGTCCAGGCCGATCTCTGGCACGCCGCCCCGAGACCGGGGC
>JBKDUV010000291.1:0-28043 GCA_046339335.1 Planctomycetia bacterium
GATGGGTGATGTGTATATGACGCCTGCTGGGTCGACTACACGGTGGGCGGGATGGGGTTGTCCTAAACGTCCTCCCGCGTGTTGTCGGGGTGGGTCGCCCAGTCGCTCGCCGCCACCGGGCTCGCCGCCGCCGAAGTGAACTTCGTCGTGCCCCACCAGGCTGGCACGGGCATCGTGCGGTTCACCGGCATGAAGCTCGAGGAGCTTGGCGTCCGCGGCGAACTGGTCAACGGACTCACGCGGCGCACCGGCAACGTGAGTGCCTGCTCGATCCCGCACGCATTGACCGCGGTCTGGAACCAGCTCTCGGGCCTGATCGCCTGTCCCACGGCCGCCGTCGGCAGCCCGGGACGGTCCGAAGTCCTGCAGGGCTGCATTCTCCTCCGTTCCACGGCCGTCCACGAGCGGCAGTCGCACGCCGCCTGACCGACCTACGGTTTCGCCATCGCGATCCGGCTCGCCCTAGCCGACCGCTGCGAACCGCAGGCAGTGCCACTCGCCGAGGCTCGTATGTCCGGGAGCTGCTCGCAGCAGCTGCCCATACCGCTCCGTCACCGGCCCGACCTCATCCGCCAGCAGGCCGGAGAGGACGAGACAGTTTCCCGGTGCCACGCGGCCGACACGCCCGCAGAGCCGCTCCGCATGTTCGAGGAGCACGGCCGGCACGATGTTGGCGAAGACGACGTCGTAGGGCCCGTTCGTGTCCGGCATTTCGGCCAGCACGTCGATCCGTTCCGCCACGCCGTTGCGCCGGCCGTTTTCCCGGATGGCATCGTGCGTGCGGCCGTCGATCTCCACCGCCACGACCCGTTCCGCACCCCGCAGGGCCGCGGCGATCGCGAGAATGCCCGACCCGCTGCCGAAGTCGAGCACGCTGGAGACCCGCCCTCCCTCCTGCAACCACGCGGCGAGCGCCGCCAGGCAAAGCCGCGTGGTCTCGTGCCGACCCGTGCCGAAGCCACAGCCGGGCTCGATGAACATGGTGGTGCGGCCGGCCTCCGTGCCCGCAACGCCGGCCTCCCACGCCGGCCGCACGACGCCGAACCCGGGGACTTCGATCGGTGCGAAGGAATCACGCCAGTCGCGTGCAGACGCGACGGCCAGGGGCCGGATGTCGCGCACGGTGCAGCCATCGACCCCCAGCAACAACTCGGCGGCCCGACGGGCGGCCGCCTCGTCGGCGAACCAGCAGGTCGTCTCCTGTTGGGCCAGGCTCCCGACCCAGTCGCGGTCCATCGGCGCGGCGGCCGCGTCCACCACTCGCGGTGCCGCGATGCCGAGGGCTGCGGCCTCACCTACATCGACGGTCCCCTCGCCGATCCCGAGCAGGCCCGCGGCGCCACAGGCTTCCCACAGCCAGCCGAACCAGTCGTCCCGCGGGACGGCCCCGCCATCTGGCAGTGTGACGGTCACCGCGAGGGCGACATCGAGCACCCAACACGCATCGGTGCTCGTCGGTGTCGATAGATCTTCTGCTCGACTCATCGGGGAGGCTCCATGGCCGGCGCTGCGTCGCCGGGAAGGGATCCACGTCCCGACGCGGCCCATGGTACGCTCTGCCGGCCCGTTCGATCGGCGATAGAAAGCTTTTTCTTCGATCCGCGATCGCATCCGAGACCAGCCGTGCAGTCTCCGTCCCACGATGCCGCCGCGGTCTATCGGTAACGCGACACGCTCGCCGCGGTCGACTGTCTCGCAGCGGCCCTCGTGCACCTGGACCTGTTCACGCTCCTCGACCGAGTGCCCATGGACCGGGCGACGCTTTGCCGGCGGCTCGGCACCGCCCCGCGGCCGACGGACGTCATGCTCACGCTGTGTGCCGCCAACGGGTTCATCACGTCGGCTCCGGACGGCACCTTTCGTACCACGCCGCTCGGCAGGGAGTTTCTCGTGGCCGGTGCCGCCTGCGACGCGCGGCCCTATTACGCGAGCATGGCGGGCCGCCCCGGCGTGGATGACTGGCTGAAGGTGCTGCGGACGGACAAGCCGGCCAGTTGGCCGGGCGAGCAGGGGGCGGCCGACTGGCATGCGGCAATGCGCGCGCCCACGTTCGCCGAGGCCTTCACCGCCGCCATGGACTGCCGCGGCCGCGTGCTCGCTCCCGCGGTCGCTGCCGACATCGCCCGACGGACCGTCGCCCACGCCGGCCTCATTCCGCGAATCAAGTCACGAGCGGCGACATGTTCGAGACGGACTGGCCCGCCGCGGTCGTTCGTCGCACGCCCCTGCCGCTGGGCCGGGGCATGCTCGAGTTCGCGCGGTCCGCCGAAGCAGGCCCATGAGGCAACCGCGCCGGCGACCGCCGCTGCCGTGGCCTCCGCGGCCGCTGATCAGCGGGTCGGCCAGGAAAACAGCCGGATGCGATTCCCGTCCGGATCGGCGACGGTGAGTTCCCGATAGCCCTCGTCATGCGTCCGGGTCTCGCCGAGGTCGGCGCTTCCGGCCGCGAGCCGGGTTCTCGCCTCGTCGAGATCTGTGACCTCGAATGCCAGGCTCCAGCGGTCACTCGATCCCGCTGCCTGCGGCCGCGCGAGAACCGCGAGCCGTGTCTCGCCGGCAGCAAGCAGCGCGAAGCCCTCCTCGGCGGATCGCACGAGCATCCGCAGGCCGAGAACGTCGCGATACCAGGCGACCATGTCCGGCCAGCGCGCGGTCCGCAGTTCCACGGCGTACAGGGACGGTCGCTCGGGGATGTCTGCCGCCATGCCGCCACGCCCTCGGTCCACGGGCAGGATACGCCGGCCGTCGCGGCCGATCGCCGGGCGTTCTACCACATCGCCCCGTCACTCCCGTCCCGCCCCTTCTCCAAAACGGCCGCGGAACCCACAATCTCACGCGATGTCACGGCCCGGCCCGAGGCCAGCGACGCCCTCATCCCTTTCCCGCAGGTTCGCACCCGTCATGACCGACTCCCCGCGCCCCGCCGCCGATCATGCCCCCGACTCCCTCCGGGGCACGGGCGCCGCCCTGCTCCAGGCCCGGCGCGACAAGCTCGAGCGGTTGCGGAAGCTCGGGCTCGATCCATTCGGCCAGCGATTCGATGCCCCCCTGCCGGTCGCCGACGTCCGCGGGAAGGGGGAATCGGTGCCGAGGGACAGCGACGCCGGCCCCACCGTCCGCGTCGCCGGCCGGATCATGCTCCTGCGCAGCGCCGGCAGCCTCGTGTTCCTCGATCTCCACGACCGCACCGGCCGGATCCAGATCATGCTCGGCAAGAAGCAGGTCGGCCCCGAGCCCTGGAAGATCGTCGACTGCCTCGATCTCGGCGACATCGTCGGCATCGACGGTCGGCTCGGCTGGTCGAAGACCGGCGAGATGACCGTGTTCGCCACCGGGATCACGTTCCTCACCAAATCACTGGAGACGCCGCCGGACAAGTATCACGGCCTCGTCGATGCCGACCTCCGCCAGCGGATGCGGTACCTCGACCTGATCCACGGCGACGGCGTCCGCGACCGGTTCGTGGCCCGAAGCCGCATCGTGGAGTCGATCCGGCGGACGCTCGCCGACCGTGGCTACCTCGAGGTCGAGGGGCCGACGCTGCAGGAGTCGGCCGGCGGCGCGGCGGCCCGGCCGTTCACCACCCACCACAACGCGCTCGACATGCCGCTGGTGCTACGGATCGCGTTGGAGCTGCACCTCAAGCGGCTCCTCGTCGGCGGCCTGGAGCGGGTCTTCGAACTCGGCCGCGTCTATCGCAACGAGGGGGTAAGCCCGCGGCACAATCCGGAGTTCACGATGCTCGAGGCCTACGAGGCCTACGGCGACTACGGCACGATGATGGACCTCACCGAGGTGATCATCGTTGCCGCCGCGCGGGCCGCCGGGGCGCCGGAGCGGTTCGAGTGGCTCGGGCACACGGTCGACCTCACGCCCCCCTTCCGCCGCGCCCGCTACGACGACCTGCTCCGCGCAGCGACCGGCTGCGATCCCGCCGACCCGGTGAGCGTCGTGGCGGCGGCGGCCGCCGTCGGGATCGAGTCGGCGGGCCGGCATCCCGACGTGGTCAAGAGCGACCTCTTCGAGGCCACGGTGGAGAAGACGCTCTCCGGTCCGGTGTTCGTCCTCGATTATCCGGCCGCGGTCTGCCCGCTCACGAAGCGCAAGGCCGGCGCGCCGCACGTGGCGGAGCGGTTCGAGCTCTACGTGGCGGGGATAGAGCTCGCCAATGCCTACACCGAGCTCAACGACCCCGACCTCCAGGAGGAGCTGTTTCGCACCCAACTCGCCGGCCTGCCAGCCGACGAATCGATGGCCCGCATGGACACCGACTTCATCCGCGCCCTGCGGCACGGCATGCCCCCGGCGGGAGGCCTCGGCATCGGCATCGACCGGCTGGTGATGTTTCTCACCGCCGCGCCGAGCATCCGCGACGTGATCCTGTTTCCGATCCATCGCCCGCGGTCCGAGTAAAATGGTGCCAGCCACCAAAAATAGGCTGTCTGAAAAATTACCCAGATTTGGTGGCTGGCACCGTTTTCCGGGCTAGGACGGGGGCCGGGGCTCTGCTACCGTCCCCGCCCCCGCAGTCCCCGTCATCGGCCACCATGTACAAGCTCCTGCTTTGCTGGCGCTACCTCCGCACCCGCTGGATCGCGCTGGCGAGCGTTGTCAGCGTCACGCTCGGCGTAGCCACGATGATCGTGGTCAACGCCGTGATGGCGGGCTTCTCCCACGAGATGCAGGACCGAATTCACGGCATTCTCTCGGACATCGTCTTCTCGACCCACTCCGACTCCGGCTTCCAGGACCCCGACTGGCACATGCGCGAGATCCGGCGCGTGGCCGGCGACGCCATCACCGGGATGACGCCTACGGTGACCACGCCGGCGATGATCAGCTTCCAGATCCGCGGGCAGAACGTCCTCCGGCCGATCATGCTCGTCGGCATCGACGAGGCGACCCATGCACAGGTCAGCGACTTCGGCCGCTTCCTCCAGCATCCTGACAACCGTCGCCAACTGTCATTCGACCTGCGCGAGGGGGGGTACGACACGATCGACAGCCAGGCCGATGGTCCGCAGCCAGAGCCGACGCGGCCGGCACTTGGCGCCGCCGGCTGGGGCCACAGGCGACGTTGGGCCGAATGGGAGCGGCTGCGCAGAGCAGAGGCGGAGAAGGCCGCGATCCCGGAACCGAAGACCGGGACGCCGGTCCGCCCGGCGGTCTCGGTCGATCGACAGGTCGATCTGGTTCTCGCCTCGGCACCGCAGTCCGACCCAACGGGTGCGGCCGCAGCGGAGCCGGCCGGCACGGCGGCCGGAGTGGAGCCCGCCGGCACCGGCGACACGGCCCCGGCCGGGCCGAGTGGCGACCCCGACGATGCCCGGCCCATCGATCCGTTCCGTGCCCCGCCGCCCGACGAGCATACGCAGGCCGCCCCGGGCACGGCCCAGTTCACCGGCGTCGTGCCCGGCTTCGGCCTCATGAGTTTCCGAGACTCCAGCGGCACCGATCGGTTCCTCAAACTACCCGGCGACGACGTCAAGATCATGACCACGACCGCCGGCACGCCCCCGAAGGCGGTCAGCGACACGTTCACGGTCGTCGACTTCTATGAGAGCAAGATGAGCGAGTACGACACGAACTTCGTCTTCGTGCCGATCGCCGCCGTGCAGCGGATGCGCGGGATGATCGACCCGCAGAGCGGCCTGACGAGCGTCAACCAGATCCAGATCAGGCTCGCCCCCGGCGCCGACCTCGTGGCCGTCCGCGACCGGCTGCGGCGGGTTTTTTCACCCGAACTCTACGACATCGCCACGTGGCGCGACCGGCAGGGCCCGCTCTTGGCCGCCGTGGAGATGGAGATGTCGGTCCTCAACATTCTCCTCTTCCTGATCATCGCCGTGGCAGGCTTCGGCATCCTCGCGATCTTCTTCATGATCGTGGTCGAGAAGACGAAGGACATCGGGATCCTCAAGTCGCTCGGCGCCGGGCCGCCGGGCATCGCCGGCATCTTCCTCGGCTACGGCCTGTTCCACGGCCTCGTCGGTGCCGGCGCGGGGCTCGTGCTCGGGCTGGCCTTCGTCCGCAACCTCAACCAGATCCGCCACGGCGTCGAATGGCTCTCCGGCCGGCAGGTCTTCGACCCCTCGATCTATTATTTCCACAAGATCCCCACGATCGTCGATCCGGCGACGGTGGTCTGGATCATCGTCGGCGCGGTGACGATCGCCGTGGCGGCCAGCGTGCTGCCGGCGCTGCGGGCGGCCCGGCTTCACCCGGTGGAGGCCCTACGGCATGATTGACACGGCCCCCGGCATCCTTCGCGTCCGCGACCTGCGGAAGAGTTACCGCTCCGGTGCCGGCCAGCTGCAGGTCCTGCGTGGCGTCGACTTCGACCTCGATCCGGGAGGCTTCGTGGCGGTCGTCGGCCAGAGCGGCTCGGGCAAGAGCACGCTGCTCCAACTCATGGGCCTGCTCGACGCGGCTGACTCCGGCTTCATCGAGCTCGAAGGCGCGCGAATCGACCGCCTGCCCGCCCGACAGCGCGACCGGCTCCGCAACACGGCCATCGGCATGGTCTTCCAGGCCTACCATCTGCTCCCCGAACTCACGGCCCTGGAAAACGTCCTCGCCCCGCTCATGGTCCGGCACGGCGTGCTCGACTGGCTTCGCGTCCGGTCCGCCGCCCGGGCCCGCGGCCGCGGCCTGCTCGAGCGGTTCGGTCTCGGGGAACGGCTCCATCACCGCCCACGCCAGCTCTCCGGCGGCGAGATGCAGCGGGTAGCGATCGCCCGGGCCCTCGTCACGCAGCCCCGCGTGCTCCTCGCCGACGAACCGACCGGCAACCTCGACGAGGCCACCGGCGCGGGCATCCTCGACACGCTCTGCGAGTTGAACCGGAAGGATGGCCTTTCTATAGTCTTGGTCACCCACGACGCCGCGATCGCCGGGCGGGCCGACCGGATCGTGCGGCTGACAGCGGGCCGCGTCGCGGACGTCTGAGCCCGCCGACATCCGCCCTGACGCCACTGCGGCTTTCGGGCGGCCGCTCCGAACTCCGCTTTCGAGACGACGCCCCATGCCACGCAAGATCTTCATGAACGACCGGATCGTCCCCGAGGACGAGGCCCGGGTGAGCGTCTTCGATCACGGCCTGCTCTATGGCGACGGCGTCTTCGAGGGGCTGCGATCCTACGCGGGCCAGGTGTTCCGTCTCGACGCTCACATCGACCGGCTCTTCGCCAGCGCGCGGGCAATCTGCCTGCAGATCCCCCTCTCCAAGGAGGCCGTCGCACAGGCCGTCGTCGACACGCTCGCCGCCAACGGCCTCAGCGACGGCTACGTTCGCCTCGTCGTCACCCGCGGGGCCGGCTCGCTCGGCCTCGACCCGAACCGGACGAGCAATCCCCAGGTGATCGTGATTGCCGACACGATCAGCCTCTATCCGCGGGAGTTCTACGACAAGGGGCTGCGAATCGTCACCGCCGCCACCCAGCGGACGCAGTCGGCGGCGCTGTCGCCGCGGATCAAGTCGCTCAACTACCTCAACAACATCATGGCCAAGCTCGAGGGACTGCAGGCCGGCTGCGTCGAGGCGGTGATGCTCAACCACAAGGGGGAGGTCGCCGAGTGCACCGGCGACAACATCTTCGTCGTCCGCGGCAGCCGGCTGCTGACGCCTCCGCCGGACGCCGGAATCCTCGAAGGGATCACCCGGGGCGCCGTCATGGAACTGGCCCATGCAGCCGGCATCGACTGCCGCGAGGCGACGCTCGTGCGGCATGACCTGTACACCGCCGACGAGTGCTTCCTCACCGGCACGGCGGCCGAGGTGATCCCGGTGGTCGAGATCGACGGCCGGCCGATCGGCTCCGGCACGCCCGGGCCGGTCACGGCCCGCCTGACCAGGGATTTTCATGCCCTCGTGCGGGCCTGATGCACGACGGACGGCTGCGACGCCTCACTCGTCGCCGATTTCGTCGTACCGCGACACGTAGCCCGGCTCCCGCGCGCGGACGACCTCGGCCTCGTACTCCGCCACCACACGGCGCTGAATCATTTCGCGGCAGGCGGCGTTGATCGGGTGGGCAATGTCGGCGTACAGCCGCAGTCGGCCGTCGTCCGCCCGCGGCAGGCCGCCGGCCGGCAGCCGGGCGCCGCACTGGTTGCAGAAGGACGCCCGCAACGCATTCTTGAAACCGCAGGCCGGGCAATGGATGGAGATTTTCCGACTCGGCATGGCCACGAAGGGACCGGACTGGCCGGCGATGATCTTGATGTCCCGGACGACGAACGCGGCATCGATCGTGATCGAACAGAAGGCGAGCAGCCGTTCCGGCGCGTTCTCGATCAACTTGATTCGCACCTCGGTGATCTGCATGGATCCTCCCCGCCCGCATCCGGGCACACCCGTCGCCCCCCGCCTCTGCCCCGCGGCCCGCCGGTTCCCCGCCGGCAGGACCCCTCGTCCGCAAGCCACCGCCGCGAACGCTAGCCGCCGGTCGCGCGCGGAAGCTGGACGCCCCTTCCAGGTTCCGCAAGTCGGACCACGAACACCCCCGGCCAACGGCCCCCGGAGGCGACGCCCGCGGCCGCCACGCGGGCTGCCACGCTCCGGGCCTCCGCCACCGTCCGCGTCAATGCAAAACACGCGCTGCCGCTGCCGGTGAGCCGCGGCGCCACCGCGCCGGCCCGGGCCAAGGCAGTGAGCAACCGGTCGACGTCCGGACAGAGTTGGCGTGCCGGCGGCTCGAGCGCGTTGTCCATGAACTGCAGCGCGGGCCGCAGCCCGCCGCCGGCGAGCGCTTCCGCGAGCTGCCAGGCCATGCCGCGATGCCCGGCATCGGGCGTGCACCGCCCGTACACGGCAGCTGTCGAGAGGCCGACGGCGGGACAGGCGATCACCGCCGCCAGCGACCGCAAGGCAGGCACCGGTTCGACCTGCTCGCCACGGCCGCGGGCGATGGCAGGCCCGCCCGCGAAGAACCAGGGCACGTCACTGCCGATCGCCGCACCGATGGCCGCCAGCCGGTCCGCAGGCCAGTCTATGTTCCAGGCCGTCGCGGCCGCACGCAGCACGGCGGCCGCATCGCTCGATCCGCCACCGAGGCCGGCTCCGGATGGAATCGCCTTGACGAGATCGATGTCGAGTCGCGGTTCGACGCCCGCCTCGGCGGCGAGCAATCGCACGGCACGAACGACGAGATTGGTGTCGTCCGTCGGCACGTCGCGGGCGAGCGCGGCTGCGTGGGGCCCGGCCAGGCGACCACCGAATCGCACCGTCAGCCGGATGCCAGGGGCTGCCGCCGGCCGCACGCGGACGACGTCGTGCAGCGTCACCGGCACCATCAACGATTCGATCTCGTGAAATCCGTCCGGTCGTCGCGCGAGAACCGCGAGCGACAAGTTCAACTTGGCCGGACCGCGAACCGTGACCTCGGGCCCGCCCGCGGACGATCGACCGGGTCGCATGGCATTCCGCGCGTTCCGGAACACAACCTCCCCCCCTTCGGAAAGAGGGTACTCCGTCCGGGCCGTTCAGTCAACGTCGCCCTGCCTACCGCCAGGTGGCCACGTAGGCCAGCGTCACGAGCGCGAGAACCAGCCCGATCGCCACCAAGGCGGCCAAAAGCACGGCGATACTGCGTCCCGCCCAGAGGTCATCGCGGATCATGTCGGTACGATCCGCCTTGTCGAACGACCTGTTCCAGACGGGAAAAAGCCGGTCGTCGTAGACCCATCGGGTCCGTTCCTCGAACCGCTTCTGGCTCATAACATCCTCTTCAAACGGCCACGCGGTGCGTGCCGGGTATGCTTGATGTGGTGCCGGAGGACCAGGATCGCCGGCCGCGCCCGAACTGTACACCGCGGCCGCTGTGTCCGCCAGCGGCGTTGCCGCGATCGCCGGCCTGCCGGCATCACCCCGATGCACGACTCGTTGCAAGACCTACCCTCAGTCTTCCGGACGCGAACCGCCGCAGCCCCCGGCCATATCCTCGACCCTTCCGCGGGGCTCGAAGCCTGGCTCCTGGCCCGCGGCCAACCGGCATGGCGGGCGGCCGCGATCCGCCGCTGGCTGTTCGGCCGCCGCGCCGGCGGGTTCACCGCCATGACCGACCTGCCACGCGACCTGCGGGCCGGACTGGAGGCTGACTTCCGCATCTGGACGACGGCGATCGCGGCCCATCACCGGGCCGAAGACGGCACGGAGAAACTGCTGCTCGAACTGGCCGACGGCCAGCGGATCGAGTGCGTCCTGCTGCGCGACGGCCAGCGGCGGACCGTATGCATCAGTTCGCAGGTCGGCTGCGCGATGGGCTGCGTGTTCTGCGCCAGCGGGATCGACGGCGTGATCCGCAACCTGACCAGCGGCGAGATTCTCGAGCAGCTGCTCAGGCTGGCCGCGCTGCTGCCGGAGACGGAGCGGATCAGCCACATCGTGGTGATGGGCATGGGCGAGCCGCTGGCCAATCTCGACCGCGTCCTGCCGGCGCTGGCCGTGGCCCAGCATCCCGATGGCCTGGGGATCTCGCAGCGCCGGATCACGATCTCGACCGTCGGCCTGCCGCGCGGGATCGACAGGCTGACGGCGGAGAACCCGGGCTACCATCTGGCCGTGTCGCTGCACGCCGCCGACGACGACACCCGCACACGGCTCGTGCCCGTCAACAAGGCGATCGGCCTCGACGAGATCATGCTGGCGGCCGACCGCTAGTGGGACGCATCCGGCCGGCGGCTGACGGTCGAGGACGGCCTCCTCGGCACGGTCAACGACTCGCCCGAGCATGCACGTCGGCTCGTGCGCCTGCTGGGCGGCCGCGCGGCGCTCGTGAACGTCATCCCTTACAACACGGTCACGGGCATGCCGTGGCGGGAGCCGACGCGGGAGAGCCGCGACCGGTTCCTCGATCTGCTCCGCTCGGCCGGCGTGAATGCCCAGATCCGCCGGCGCAAGGGGGCGCGGATCAACGCCGCCTGCGGCCAGCTGCGCCGCCTCGAACTCGCCGCCCGCGGCACGGCCGAGCTGGCGCGGTCGGTCGATCAGGCGAACCAGCCGAGCAGCAGCACGACGGCCAACGCCGCGCCGAGCATGCCTCCCAGCCAGACGGTCCAATGAACAGCCGTGTAGCCGATCGCGGCGGGATCCTCGTGATGCGTGGCCGCGAAGATCAGGCTCGCAAGCGCCAGCAGCGGCAGGCCGAAGAAAATGCCCGGCACGCGGCCGGACAGCTGGGCCAGAACCAGGGCCATGAGTGGTTCGATCGTCATCGGTTCGTGACTCCGTCGTGAATCTGTCCGCCCCCGAACCGTCTCACGACGGTGGCGGTGCACCCTCTCCGGGTGGCCGCGACGTGCCCGGCCCGGCCCGGCGGTCCGGCTGCTCCACGGGACTGCGCATCGGTCCGCCCAGTGCGTCGAAGACGACCAAAAGGTTGAGCATGCCGGCGATGACGGTGTAGAGCGTGCCGATCTCGAACCGTCGGCCGAGCTGCTTTTGCCACGCCGACAGTTCGTCGTTCAACACCTGGGCGAAAGGCCTTCCGAATCCGGGCTCAGCCAACGCCACGCCGGGAGACGTGCGGGAGAGCGTGGCCGCATACTCGGGCGACACGAGTTGCCCCTGGTGTACCGGCGGCGCGAACCAGGCGCTGGCGAACATGGGCTCCCGACCGCGGCCGGCCAGCAGTTGCGCCTGTACGAAGGCGGGAATGGCCACGGCCCCGACCCCCGCCTGCCCGATGTAGGCGAACCGGGCGTCGCCGGGCCGCCAGGATGCGTACACGACCCGGCCGTCACCGAGCCACATGCCGAAGACCAACGCCGTGACGAGCGCGGCCATGCAGACACCGCCCTTGAAGGTCCGCCCCTGGTAGATCTGGCCGAGACCGGGGACGAGCCACGACAGCACCGCCGCGAGGAACGGATTGCGGAGTTCGATCCGGCTGCCGTCGTCGGGCGAGACTGCCGCGTATCGCGCCTTGGTTTCGGACACCATCCGTCACTCCTCCGCGGCCGGCAGACTTCGCAGCCCGGCGGTCCGGAGTGTATGCGACGACGGCGGCGGCGAAAACCGCCCTCCGCCCGCGCTCGCCGTTGAGGGCGGAAACAAACCTGTTACGATCATCACAGTCGACAGGCTTTTGCCGTCTTGCCGAACCCGCCAACGTCCGCCCGCCCCTGTTCAGCCGGAGTCCACCCCTGGCCGGCCGGAGTCAGCACCGTGGATGCACTTCCTCGTCGCCTGTTTGTCGTGGTCGGGTTCGTCGGCCTGGCCGGCTGTTCGACAGGGGGCAAGGGGAAGGTGGAGAAGGCCGGTGCGAAGGCGAAGCGGCCCCGCTCCCGGGTCCCGAAGAACCGCTCCCGCGGACCGCAGTCGCTCGAGGGACTGATGTCGATGGATCAGTACGTCGCCGACCTCGACCACGAGTCGGCGGACCGGCGAATCGAGGCTGCCAAGCGGCTGGGAGCGGTCGGCCCGAGCGCCAAATCGGCGTTGCCGAAGCTGGAGAAACTCGCCGCTGACGGTGATGCCGGCGTTGCCGCGGCGGCGCAGGCCGCCATCAATCGGATCAACCGCTAGCGGGAACACGCTCCAGCGGAAGAGCCGGCGGGCACGCATGGCCGGGCGGAACGAGGGGCCAAAATGCCCCAAAAAAAGTTCCTCCCCTCTGGCCCAGCCCGACGCCTGACGGACGGCCGCCTGATCGATCTTTCCGCAGGATCATCGCGTCTTCTATAACGCTGTCGAGTGACCTGTCCATCGCTCCGGGGCGGGGCCCTCGAGACGCTGCCGACGGCCGGATGCCGCCGGTCGCTCGCAAGACCGAAAGCCCGGTCACCACGGCCTTCCCGGCTGCCCTGTGCGTTCAGATGGAGGCGAGCATGATCCGTCGATTGATTGCCGCGGCCGCCAGCCTCTTCGGGGCGACGGCCGTGCTCTGCTGGGTCGCTTGGTTCGGCGTCAACGTCCCGGTCGCCGATGATTGGGACCTGGTGCAGACGAGCCTTCTCTGGCACGACAAAGGCATCGATGCGACATCGCTCCTCACTCCGCATAACGAACACTGCATCGCCATCCCGCGACTCGCGGCTTACACCGTCCTCAAGGCGACCGGCGGGAACTACAGGGCGGTGCTGTTCCTGAACGCCGCGCTCGGCATCGGGTCACTCGTGGCCGTGCTCATCTTCGCAAGCCGCTGGCCGCTGCCGCCGGCGATCTTCGCGGTCATGGCCGGCGCCGGCGCCGCGCTGCTGTCGGCCTGGTGCCAGTGGCAGAACTGGATCTGGGCATTCCAGATGCCCTGGTTTCTCCTGCCGCTGATCCTCGTCACGGCGGCTCTGGTTGTCGCGCGGACGACGTCCGTCCGCCTGGCCGTCGTGGCTACGGGCATGGCAACGCTGCTCGCTCCCCTGTGCATGGCCAGTGGAATGTTCGTCGGCTGGGCACTGTTGCCGGCGCTTGCCCTGCGACTGTCCGCCGAGCCGCCGGCCGCCCGATGGCGGCCCTTCGCCATCGCCGTCGCGGTCGTCATCGCGGCGACGGCCGGCGCCATCACGTTCGTGGTGCGTTCCCCCGGTCCGAACACGGGCGGCCTCGCGGCGGTCTGTGCTGCACCGCTCGAGGCATGCGGGCTGATGCTCGCCGTGCTGGGCAGCCCGCTCGACCCACGCCGTGCGTTCCTGGGCCACAATACAGTCGCGACGGTGGCCGGCGGCCTTTCACTGGCGCTCGGCTGCACGGGGGTATTCTTCGCCCTGCGGACGGCCAAAACACGATCCGGGCGGGACCTCGGTCCAGGATTCGCGCTCATGACCTACGGTCTCGCCAGCATCGTCGCGGTCGTGGTGGGCCGGCTATCGATGCTCGCCGCCAATCCGCTGGAAAGTCGTTACACCACGGTAGCGATCGCCTGGCACGTCGGCGTGCTCTTGACCTGCGGATGGCTCGCCGCAGAACACATCGGCAGGACGGGCCGTGTCTGGCGGATTCTGCTCGTGGCGATGTCGGTCGCCTGCCTCCTGCCCACGCTCCTCGGCATGCGGTTCTTCCTGCAGCACGGCAGAAACATGCGGCAGGCGCTCGGGGAGCACCAGGAGATCTACCGCAACGCGAGGAATCCGGGCGGCGCGGAGAAACTCACGGGCATCGCGCGGCACTACGGTGCCGACGGTATCCTCGCTCGGCTCGAAGGCCTGCGCGGCGCCGGCATGCTGCACACCGACTACGCCCCGGCCGCGGCGCAGGAATGAAATGCCGGCGAATACCCGGGCCGGAATGGCCTTGGCCCGGGTTCCCCGTACCGCTACCGTTTTCGTGCCCGATCCGCTCCGCCGGGAACGACGACGATGGAAATGCTCGAGGATGTCGATGCCGAGTACCGGCTGCGGTTCTCCGGGATCGACGCCTACCGGGATGCGGTCTGGAAGATCCTGGTGGCCGACGTCTTCCAGCGCTACGTCGACCCCGAGGGCACGGTGCTCGACCTCGGTTCCGGCTGGGGTGAGTTCATCCGCAACGTCCGCGCTCGCCGTAGGATCGCGATGGACCTGAACCCAGACATGCCCCGGAGGGTGGGGCCCGGCGTCGAGCCGCTGCTCCAGGACTGCTCGCGGAGGTGGCCGCTGGAGGACGATTCGCTCGACACGGTCTTCACGAGCAACTTCTTCGAGCACCTGCCCGACAAGGACGCGCTGCGCCGCACGGTGCTCGAGGCATGGCGCTGCCTGAAGCCGGGCGGCAGGATCGTCTGCCTGGGACCGAACATCCGCCTCGTTCCCGGCGCGTATTGGGATTTCTGGGATCATTTTCTTCCGCTCACCGACGAGTCACTCGGCGAACTGCTGCGGCTCTCGGGATTCGGTATCGACAGGTCGCTCAAGCGGTTCCTGCCCTACACGATGGCCCGCGGCTTCTCGCCGCCACCGTTCTTCGTTCGGCTCTACCTGCGCTTCCCGCCGGCATGGTGGATCCTCGGGAAGCAGTTCCTTGTCGTGGCCCGCAAGCTGCCGCGAAACGCAGCCGGGTCAGCCCGCGCAGAGTGAAGCGTCGGGCCGCGATTCGGTCTCAGCCCCAAAGTCGGCGGACGACCCGCACCGTCGTCTGCCGCTCCGAGTCCGTGCCGGCGGATTCGCCGGTGGCGGCCACGGGCTGCTCGGGCGGCATCAGTTCGCGCCACGCCCGCTCGATCGTCGCCGCATCGACGGCAGAAAGTCCGTCGCCGGCAGCGGCGGCCAGCGCCAGCCGCGCCAGCCGCAGCACCTGCCGGGGGACGCCGGCCGTGAATCGTGTCATCGTCTCAACCGCCTCCGGCGAAAATAGTCCCGGCTCTCCCCCGGACCGGCGCAGGGCGGCGGCGATGAAGGCCGCCACGTCCGGCTCCTCCCAGGGGCCGAGCTCGATCCGCACGGCGGCCCGCTGCCGGACCTCGTCGGGAAGCCGGTGCAGCCCGGCTGGTGACGCCGTCACCACCACGAGAGTTCGGCCGAACCGCGGTTCGACCGCCGCGACCAGCCGGGCGATGCCTTCCAGAGCGTCGGCCGGCGCCCTGTCCGCATCGTCGAACACCAGTGCCGTTGTTCGCTCGAGCAGCGCGTTCTCCCGGAGCCTGTTCTCCAGTTTCTGCCAGGGCCGCGTCGACTCGGCCCGACTGCGCTGATCGAGCGGCAGGCGGTCGAGAAGCAGGTCGAGCCACTCCCCTTCCGGCAGTCCACCGACGGAGAGCACCGCCACCTCGGCACCGAGGCCGCCGAGCCGCCGGGCCGCCACGGCCGCGAGGTGGCTCTTGCCGACCCCGGCCGCCCCCAGCACGATCCCGCACCGCTCGCGGGTGCCGCACAGCCACTCGAGCCGGGCGAGCGCCTCCTCCTGTGGCAGGCCCGCATGGAACGCGGCCGGCTCCGGAGTTCCGTCGAAGGGGGGCGCGGTGAAGGGGGGCCGATCGCGTAGCATGGTGGCGGAGTGTAGCGGACCCGTGCTGCCCGGTCAGGACGAAACCAGCCGGGCATTTATCGGCACGGCGGCGGCGGTTTTTCACCGGCCCGCGGAGGGGTGCAGGATGAGCGAACGGTTCTTCGTGGCCACCCCGCCCCATGCAGGCCGGGCCGAACTGCACGGAGACGAGGCCCGGCACCTCGCCCGCGTCCTGCGGGCCGCAGTCGGCGACGAGGTGCGGCTGTTCGCCGGGAACGGCGTCGAGTGGCCGGCACGAGTCCTCCGCATCGGCCGCGACACGGTCGAACTTGAGACCGGCACGGCGATTCCCGACCCTGCCCGTTCCGGTCCGGCGGTGACTATCGCGGTGGCGCTGCCCAAGGGGGAACGGCAAAAGTGGCTCGTCGAGAAAATCACCGAATTGGGCGTCGAGCGACTGATCCCCTTGGCGACGACCCGCGGGGTGGCAGAGGCCACCGGCGCGGCGCGGGCCAGGCTCGAGCGGACCGTGATCGAGGCCTGCAAGCAGTGCGGCCGCAACCGGCTGCTCGACGTCGCCACGCCACGGTCCGTCACGGACCTGCTTGCGGGAGCGCCGGCGGACGCGCGGCTCCTGATCGCCGATCCACACGGAATGCCGCTCGATGCGACCGTCGCCGCCCACGGCGCCGCCGCGATCCTCGGTCTCGTCGGCCCCGAGGGGGGCTTCACGGCCGACGAACTCTCCGCCGCCACAGGGGCGGGCGGCACGCCCGTCAGCCTCGGGCAGCACGTGCTCCGGGTCGAAACCGCCGCGGTCGCGCTGGCGGCGCGACTGGCTTACTACCGGGAGCAGAATCTTGTTGACACTCCTCGTCGCTGAATCCGTGAGGGGTTGCCCATGCCCCGAGAGGCGGCGTGCCGGCAAGTGAAGGAGGGCACCGATCCGCCATGCGGCGGATTGATCTGCCGACAACGCGGCCAGCATCGGGTGAACGAAGGCCCGGATGGCCGAAGTGAACGCCCGACGAGCGGGGCATGGGCAACCCCGAACCGGCGGAGCGTTCTGTCAACTATTGGCTGCTCCCGGTAGTCAGGCGACGCCGCAGCGGTCATTCCTCCGCTCCGTCGCAGCAGCCGCACCGCTGCGGCACGGCGAGCACGAGGGTGGCGCTGAAGACCGTGCGATCGTGCCCTGGTCCGCGGTCGTCGGCATCCGTGCGGCGGGCGACGACGAGCAAGTAATTGCCCTCGCGCGGCGTATAGCTGCACCGGCCCTCGGCATCGGTGCGGCGCTCGAAGTGCGGATCGAATCCTTCGGCCAACTGCGCACCGCGCGGGATGAACGACACCCGTTCGTCGGCCAGGGGCTGGCCGCGAAACAGGAGCCGGACCTTGATCTCACGGCCCGGGCCGGCCCGGAGCACGGGATGCGTCTCGAGCACCAGTTCGAGCGGGTGTCCGAGCGGCGTGGCGAAGTTCCCCGCGGCGGACAGAGGAGGTGTGTCGAGCGACCGGGTGACGAGGAAATACGCCTTGGCGCTTTTCCGCGTCCGCTTCGTGCCATGCACGCGGTCGAGGGTGTGCGCGATGCAGTGCAGCCCTTCCTCCGCAGCGATGGTGCGGGCGGACCAGTAGCCCTCCTTGGGGGCGTAGCCGAGGTCGACGAGATCGGGCACGAGGTCGATCGTCCGCCCGCGCGGCGTGTGCACGGCGAGCGTCGCCTGCTCGAGCGACGAGAGCTTGCCGGCGAGCTTGAAGTCGCGGTGATCGTTGCCGTGGTTGCCGAGGGCGAGGTCGACGTGCACGACGTCGTCGGGACGGACCACGGCCGTCGCCGTCTGGACCCAGGTGTCGTGTGCGGATGCACCGGCAGCCACGATCGCAGCCGCGAACATGAGGGCAGGCAGGAAAGGGAAGCGGTTCACGAGAAACTCCTTCGGGCGTGGGGGGATCGGGAGCGGACGGATGTGGCACACCGGGGTCGGATGACGTTCACCATTCGGCATTCACCACCTCCCCCCCGTTGATGCTGTGCAGGCTGCGATGCACGGTCTTGTCGATCGTCTCCGGCAGGGCCACGACGCGGCCGTCGCCGAAGAGCACCTGGGCCACGCCGCGGTGAAAACTCTTCGGCCCGAAGAAGCCCGACCAGTGGATGGCGATGTCGGGGATCCGGCTGTTGGGGGTGAGGAAGCCGTTGGTGAGGCTGTTACCCGCCGTGGTCGCCGCCCAGGAGAGGCCGCGGCCGCGCATCGACGGGCTCCCGGCATGCCGCCACGACGTCCCAGCCGACGACCAGCCCTCCACGAAGGCGTCGATGTCCGCCGTGGTCGGATTGGCGTTGCCAGTGAAGGTGATCGCCGTCTGGCCGTTGGTCCAGCGGCCCGATCCATTGAACAGGTACTGGTAGGGAAACGGCGGCGGGGTGCCGGCCGGAAACGTGACCGTGTCGACTGTTCCGGCGGGGATGCTGCGGACCGCCTCGCTGGCCACGATCGTGTTGCCGAGGCCGTCGCTGACCTGGGCGGCACGGACCCGCGACTCCTCGAAGACGATGCCGTCGGTCGGCGCGGCGAAGTTCCAGAAGAACCGGCCGCCCCCGGGCGCGGTGGCACTGCCGAAACTGATCATGAAGTTGTTGCCCGCGTAGTCGAAGCCATTCGACCTGTTGACCACCGGCGCCGGATCGCTCGGGCAGAGGAGCATGGGGAGCGGCGTGGCGAACAGCGGCGCGAACAAGGGGTTCGGCGTCTGCGACTGGAAATTACCGGTGAAGGCGGGCTGCTTGAAATCGAACCGGTCGGCGATCGGCGCCTGCTCGGCATAGGGAAGCAGCCGGGCGTGCAGCGACCAGCCGGAGCCCACCTTGGTTGTGCGGATCACCGGCGGCTCGGTGGGAGGAAAATGGCCGCGGGCAGACTCGTAATTGAGCACCGCGATGCCGAACTGCCGCAGGTTGCTCCCGCAAGTCATCCGCCGGCCGCTTTCGCGCACCGACTGCACCGCGGGGATCGTCAGTGCCAGGAGCACGGCGATGATCGCGATCACGACGAGCAGTTCGACGAGCGTGAAGGCGTCACGAACGAGACGGTGAGGGAAACGACGACGGCCTCGGAATCGGCAGGGGCGCATGGGTTCTCCTCGCGCTGGACGCCTTGAAGTGGGGGTGCGACCGCAGGCCGGGTTCGCGCACGCTGCGCGTACCGGCGGCCGCAGCCGCGCGACGCCATTCAGGCCGGGATCCGACGGGGCTGAACGCTGCGGCGGTCAGTCACCCGGAGTCTCGCCGGACTGACGCAGGCTGGCTCGGGCCCCGACGACGGGGCTCCGCTCAGGCCGCGCGGGGAGGAGGAAGATCGGGGGCGGCGCGGAGAGCGGCGCCGCGGGCATCGCCGCCGACGACCCGCTCCGGGCAGGGGAGCGGCAGCGGCATCTCGACCCGTGGCGGAGGCAGGGCGATCGAGGCCGCGAGCCATGCGTCGATGATCCCATCGCAGGCGAGCATCGCCCGGAGCGACACCGTCCGGTCACGGCTGCCGGCAGACGACGACGGCGACGGCTTCGCCGCGGAGCACGCCCCGGCAGCGGCGCAGCATGACGCGGCCGGTGCCGGTCGTGGTGGCGCGGCCCGCGTTAGCGCCGCCAGAACGGCTGCCTCGCAGCCGCGAGCCCGGGCCCAGGCGAGCCGCTCCGCCGGCGAATGGCAGCAACAGCTCGTGAAGCACTGCTCCGCCGTCGCGCACCCGCAGGTCTTGTCAATGCAGGGAAAGGGGCGCGAGCGATCCTTGCCGGCGAGACGCCATGAAGCGGCCGGATCGACGCGGACCGCACCGCGATCTGCCGGCAGACTGCCGAAGGGAAGAGGAAGCCCCGACGCCACGACCGTGTAGCCCAGCAGGGCCCACCACGTGGAGGACCGCACGACGGCGACGGACGCTCTCATGCGGCACAGCGTACCACACGCCACAACCGTCCGCCTGGACAGTGGCGGACGCTGAAAAACTGACGCGGTGCCGACGCGGTTGGTCCGCTCCGCGTCAGAGCGCCCGCAGATACTCGATCGCGGCCGACAACTCGGCCCGCGCCGACCGCTCCTCGACCGGCTCCACGCCGATCCAGCCCCGGAATCCATGCTCCTCGAGAACCGCCAGCACGCCGGCGAAGTCGACCTGCCCGGTGCCGAGGATCACCGCTCGGCCCCGGCCCGCGAACGGACCGGCCACGGCGTCGGTCGCGTGGACGGCGGCGACGTGGGCGGCGAGCCGCTCTGCCGCAGCCGCCGGATCGTGGCCGTTCACGACGAGCGCGCCGGTCACGAGATCGCACGTCAGCGATCCTTCGGGCAGGGCGGCCACCAGCCTGGCGATGTCGTCGGGGCTGCTGCGGCCCGCCTCGGCACAGAGCGTCGCGCCGGCCCGCTGTCCCCAGGCGCCGATGTCGGAGAGCACGTCGAGCAGCAAACGCCACTGGGGCCCGGCCGGTTCTGGAGGAATGTCGCCGACATGATTGAGGACGATGCCGGCGCCGAGGGCGTGGGCAAGGTCGAGGGCTTCCTTGGTGGCAGCGATCCGTCCCTCCAGTCGCTCGGGATCGGCGTACCCGCCGCGCGTGCGAAACGCCACGGCGCTCACCGAGATTCCCTCGTCTCCGAGCCACTTGCGAATCTGACGCAGGCCGGTCTGCGTCATGTGTGCCGGGTCGAGACCGTTGCGGGCGTCGAGTTCGACGCCGCGGAAGCCGAGGTCGCGGGCCCGGCGCAGGGCCGTGCGCAGGTCGCGGGCGAGCACCGCGGCGGGAACCGTGAGCCGAGATGTGTCCATGAATCGGTGCGCAGGCCTGGAGACAGCGGGACCGGAGAAACGTCACGCGGATGGTATCCTCTCGTCCATGCCCACGCTCGCCGCAGTGACTGACGAACTCGAAAGGCTCGCGCCGCTTCGGCTCGCGGCCGACTGGGATGCGGTCGGCCTGCTGGTCGGCGGCCGCCGGGAGCGGATCGAGCGCGTGATGACCTGCCTGACGCTGACTGACCGGGTGGCCGCCGAAGCGGCCGCCGAACGGGCCGATCTCGTGGTCGTCCACCATCCCCTCCCCTTCCGACCCCTCGGCCGGATCACGATGGCGACGGGCACGGGCCGGGTCCTCCTCGCCTTGATCGAATCCGGTGCGTCGATCTGGTCCGCGCACACGGCCTGGGATTCGGCGATCGGCGGCATCAATGACCAATTGGCCACGCTCCTCGATCTCGAACGCGTGGCACCGATCGAGCCGGCGGCCGACCTGCCGCGGGCGGGCTTCGGCCGGGCGGGAACGGCGGCTCGCGGCTTGAGCATCGCGGAACTCGCCCGCCGGGCGGCCGATCTCCTCGGCACGCCCGGGGTGCAGATCGTGGGGGACGGAGCGCGGCCGGCGGGCCGCGTCGGGATCATTTGCGGCAGCGGCGGCGACGGCATCGAGACCGTTCGCAGGGCCGGCTGCGACACGCTCTTCACGGGCGAGATCCGCCTCCATCACGCGGTCGAAGCGGAGGCGGCGGGCCTGGGAGTCATCGCCGTCGGGCACCACGCGAGCGAGTCCTTTTCTCTGCCCGTGCTCGCCGGCCGTCTGGCCGCCGCGGTGCCGGGCCTGACCTGCTGGGCCAGCCGCCAGGAACGCGACCCCCTGCGCTGGCTGCAGGATTGAACCGGACTCCGCCCGCCGGTCACCGGCGCGTTGCCCGGCAGGTTTTGCGCGCTACACTTGGCTTCTGACAGGCGGGACTTTCCGCCGCAGGGTCGACGTCGCGGCCGACCTTTGTGCATCCTCGTGGGCGGCTCGCATGCATCGTTTTCTCACCGCCCTGCCGGTCTTCAACGAGGTCGGGCACGTCGCCGCCGTCCTCGACGAGGTGCTGCGGCACACGACCGACGTCCTCGTCGTCGACGACGGCTCGGGCGATGGAACCTCCGAACTTCTTGCCGCCCGGGTCGCCGCCCGCGGGGACATTCGCGTGGTGCGGCACGCCGCCAACGCCGGCTACGGGGCGGCGCTGGCCACGGCGTTTCGTGAGACGCTCGCGGGCGGCTGGTCCGGCCTGGTGACGATCGACTGCGACGGCCAGCATCAGCCGCGAATGATCCCCGAATTCATCGCCGCCTGCGGCCGGAGCGACATCGTCAGCGGCAGCCGCTACCTGCAGAAGTTTCCCGGCGACAGTGAGCCCCCGCCGGCCAGGCGTCGGATCAACGAGTCGATCACGGCGGAGATCAACGCCCGGCTCGGCATGTCGCTCAGCGACGCCTTCTGCGGGTTCAAGGCCTACTCGCGTCGGGCCCTTGCCGCCCTGCACGTCACCGAGCCGGGATATGCGATGCCGCTGGAGGTCTGGGTGCAGGCCGCCGCCGCCGGCCTGCGGATCGTGGAACTGCCCGTGCCGCTCCTGTACCTCGATCTGGCGCGGAGTTTCGGGGGCGCACTGGACGACGCGGCAACCCGTCTGGCCTACTATCGGAGCGTGCTCGATCGAGCGGAGGCGGCCGTCGCCGCCGGGGCCGCGGCGTCCTGAACCTGCGGCCATGCCTGATCCGAGACGTTCCCATCGGGCTCCTGAAGCCTCCGGAGGCCGGCTGCTCGATCCCCCCATCGACGCCGTCTCGGCCGCGCCGTCGATCGAGGATCTCGTTGACAACAACCGGCTCCTGCGGGCCGCTTTCGACACGCGGATCGGCGACCTGCGGCTCTGGGAACTCGTCGCCGCCACCCGTCGCGAAGTGCTCACTGTCGCCGCGGAGTACACCGGCAGTTACCGCGACGTGCACCGCCCGAGCGACGTCGCCGACTGGATCGCCCGGCCTGTCGTGATGGGGGGCCATCAGCCGGAACTGTTCCATGCCGGCGTCTGGTTGAAAAATGCGGCGCTCGACGCCTATGCCCGCCGTGTGGGGGGCACCGCGGTGAACCTCGTGGTTGACAGCGACCGCTGCCCGCACCCCGCCGTCGCCGTGCCGGTGGGCACGCCGCAGGCGGCGCGGCTCGAGGACGTCCCCTTCGACGCCCCGGCCGGCGAGATGGCCTGGGAAGAACGGCCCGTGCTCGACGCCGACTGCTTCGCCTCCTTCGGCGACCGAGCCAGCCGGCTCCTGGCGCCGCTGGAGCCGCAGCCGATTCTGCGGCGCTGGTGGCCGCTGGCGGTCGAACGGTCGCGCGAGTGCCATCGCCTCGGTCTCGCCATCGCGCAGGCCCGGCACCTGCTCGAGGAACGACTCGGCATGGAGACGCTCGAGCTGCCGGTCAGCGAACTGGTCAGGCTGCCGACGGTGATGGTGTTCACAGGCTGGCTGCTCGCCCAGGCAAGCCGGCTGCACGAGGCCTACAACACGGCGCTGGCCGCCCACCGCCGGCAACATCGCGTCCGCGGTCGCGGCCGGCCGTTCCCCGACCTCGCCGTCCGCCACGACGCGGCCGGTGAATGGCTGGAGATTCCCTGGTGGATCTGGTCGAAGGACGATCCGCGGCGGCGCCGGGTCTTCGCCCACGCCGCCGGCCCCGGCACGCTCGTGCTCTCCGACCTGGAGACGCTGCGGATCGAGCTGCCGATCGCCCCGGACATCCCGCCGTCGCGCTGGGTCGACGCCCTGTCGCGGCTGGAGGAACATGCCCTGCGGCTCCGGCCGCGGGCACTCGTCACGACGCTCATCGCCCGCCTCGTGGTGGCGGACGTGTTCGTGCACGGCATCGGCGGCGCGGCCTACGACGGCATCACCGACGAGGTGGTCCGCCGTCTCACTGGCTGCGATCCGCCCCGGCACGCGGTCGTGTCGGGCACGCTGCGGCTGCCGATAGAACGGATGTTTCCCGGCTTCGACACCGCCGATCCGGCGGCCGACCTGGCCGGGGTGCGGCGGACGCTCCGCGACCTCGAATATCATCCCGAGCGGCACCTGGGACCGCTGGACCGGCTCGCGGGCGGCATCCGCGAACTGGTCGTCGAGAAGCGGCGCTGGATCGACACGGTGCCGACACCCGCACTCGCCAGGCGCCGCTGCCGGGCGATCCGCAACGCGAACGAGCGACTGGGGCTCGAAACGCAGGATGTGCGTCGGTCACTCCAATCCCGGATCGAGGCCCTGAGCGGGGCGATCCGGAGCCGCAAGCTGCTCGATTCGCGCACGTATCCGTGGTGTTTTTTTCCGGAAAAGACACTGAAAAACTTCCTGCTACTGGAAAACGGCTGAGAATCGACATATCTTCTCCGCCAACGGATTGGTTCTTGTGGCTCCAGGGAAAGGAGGCATCATGCGGCGGTCGAGCGGTTCCCCGAAGCGGGTGCAGGAACTGGCAGACGACTCCCCACGCAGGTCCCGCGGCCAGGGTGCTGCAAGCGCGAAAAAGTCCCCGCCTCGGCTGAAACTCCGCACGGGGTCCGGTGCCGCCGTGGCCAGCAGGCCGGGGCGGCCCGCGCCGCCGAAGACGCTGCGACTCGCGGCGGGCACCTCGGGAGCCGGCAGCAGCGACGTTGCCGTGAGGCCGTCCGGGGCAAAACCGGCCGCTGGTCAACGGCGCCGAAAGACCGACGATTCCGTCGTCGAGTCGGTCGAGATTCGTCCCTCTGGCACGGTGGTGAGCAGGCGTCAACGCACCCGGCGGGCGGCGATTCTCCATCTGCCGCACCAGATTCCGGGGCCCGCATCGCCTCCGGCCTGGATGCTGGAAGCCTGTCACGTCGCCCCGGCCCGGGCTGGCGACCAGAGCGAACTGCTGCAGTTGCTCGCCGGTCTCCCCGCTCCCCCCAGCCGCGCCGAGTTTCATGCCGCCGTCGATCACCCGGAGCATGATTCGGCCAATCGGCTCGTCGCCCGCCTCGGCGGCCGGATCGTCGGGCACTTGGAGATCGCGCCCCGCGCTGTGCTCGTCGGCGGGGTGACCGTCCGCGGTGCCGTGCTCGACCGCCTCGCCGTGCTGCCCGAGTGCCGCGGTGCCGGCCATGGCCAGCGACTCGTGCAGGAAGCCGAGGACCGGCTGCGCCGCTCTCAGGCCGTCGTCGCCTTCTCGCGCACACGAATCGCCTCCTCGTATAACGACCTGGGCTGGAGCGTGCTCGGCCGTGACGCGGCGACTCCGGGCCGACCCACCGAAATCCTCGCCCGCCTGCTCGACGGGCGTCCGCGGGACGGCGAGTCGGTCACGATGCGACAGTGGCGGCATGTCGAACTCCCGGCGATCCTGCGGATCTACCGGCAGAATGCCCTGCGATTCACCGGTCCGGCGGATCGCGACGAGACATACGCCCGCTGGCTCGTGAGCCGCAGCGCCTTCGACTCGATCATCGTGGCGTTGGTGGGACAGGACCGCTACGAGATCAAGGAGACGACCGCCAGGATCGTCGGCTATTGCGTGCAGGCCGGCACGCGGGTGCTGGACATCGCCGCCGACCCGGAGTTTCCCGGGCTGGAGCGGGAGATTCTCGCCCGTGTCTGTGCCGAGGCGATCGAAAACGACCGCCAGGAGATCACGTACGAGTCGAGCGCTGCCGACCCGCTCCACGAGGCCGTGGCCGGCGACGCGAGCCTCGTGCATGCGGGGGATCGGATGATCGTCGCCAAGGTCTTCCGTCCGCTCGATCTGCTCACGGCCCTCGCGCCGCTGGTGGCGGCCAGGATCGCCGCCGATGGGGAGCGGGAGACGCTGGAACTCGGCCTCGACGCGCCCGGCCTGCGGGCCTCGATCGTCGTCGCCGACGGCAAGGGAGCGGTGCATCCGGGGCGGATCGGCCGCAGTTACCTGAAGCTGGCGGACGAGGAACTCGCCCGTCTCCTCCTCGGACAGTGCGATCCGGCGGAGGCGGTCGCTGCGGGCCGTCTCGAGGCTTCGACCCAGGTGGCGCTCAAACTGGCAACGCAACTGTTTCCACGGACGCCGCTCTGGTGCCCGCTGTGGGACGACCTGCCTGCCTGATGCAATCGCGTCTCGGGCGGGCCGCGCGGGCTCCCGTCCGGCCGGGACGACGGCTGATCAGCGAGGATCCGCTGTCATCTGTTCCATCAGGCCGCGGACCTGGTCGAGGTCGATGCCTGCCGGCCGGCGATCGAGGAGCCAGCGGGCGTCTTCCAGGGCGGTTTCCCGGCGGCCGAGCCGGGCCGCCGTCACCATCCGCATCAGCCTGTCGCGGACCGATTGCGGATCGACCGTGACCGTGGCCTCGAGGTAGCGAAGGACGTCGGCCTGGCTTCCTTCACGCGTCGCGATCCTGCGCAGATTCGAGAGCATCCGCACCAGTATCGCCTTCGCGCCCACCGTCGCGAGATGCTCGTCATCGAGTTCCTCGCCCGCCTGGTCGCGGAACTGCCGCGTCAGATCGTCCAGGCTGCGCACAGCGGCCCGGTCGAAGACGTCGAGCCACTGCGGTTCACCCTTGGCCGGCAGATAACGGACGAGAAAATGGCCCGGAAAACCTACCCCTTCCATGTTCATCCCCAGCCGCCGGCCCACCTCCATGTACACCACCGCGAGCGTGATCGGAATGCCCTCGCGATCGTCGAGGACCTCGTTGACGTAGCTGTTGGCCCGGTTGTAGTAGTCCCCCCGGCTGCCATGGAACCCGAGCTCCTCGAAGAGCACGCGATTGAGCATGGCGAACCTGCCCGGCTCGTCCCCCTCGGGCGACCGCTTCGCGATGTCGGAAACGAGCCGGTCGAGGTCGCGCTCTGACGCCGCGACATCGAGGTCCGGATTGTCGAGCTTGGCGACGAGCAGCGCGGCACGGAAGAGGTCGATGCCCGCCTCGTCCCCGGCCACGGCCCGGGCCAGTTCGTCGAGCGTGCGCCGCTCGTGGACGGCAGCCGCCAGGGCCTCGAGTTGCCGGGCCTGCCGCTCGAGCGCGGCCGCCCGCGCGGCAAGTGCCTCGCGGACGGCGTCCCGCTCGGCGAGGAGTTTGCCGACGAGCTCCCGACTCGGCGGGCCGCCGGCGGGCAGGCCTGCCGTCAGCGAGTCGATCCGCTCCAGTGCCTCCTTGGAAGGCAGCGCCGGCGGCAGGTCGCGGCTGCTGGCGAAGCCGCGAAATTCCGCCTCCGTGTCGCGAAACTTCGCCAGTCCCACGCGGCCGACGCCGAGGCCGCCATCGACAGACTCGAACACCGGCTGGTCGTTGACGAAGCAGCGAATCGTGTCCTCGGCGCGCCGGACACGAAGATGGTTCCACGCCCCGGGCCGGTAGTGCGGGCTCGGCTTGTCGGCGAGGATCTTCCAGGAGAGCACGTCCGGCCCGTCGAACCGAGTCAGCCGCAGCCGTCCTGCCGTCGGGTAGAAGCCGTAGTGGCGGTCGCCGCCATCGGCCGCGAAAGCGAGCCCTGCCGCCCCCGCCTCGTCGTCGAGCTTCACCCATACGGCGACTTCCCAGGGCACCTCCGGGGGTCGATCGACGGCGAGGCAGAGCGACCGGCCGCCGAATCCGGCTCCCGCGCCGGTCACGGCGATCCGTCCCGCCCGCTGTCGCCAGCGGGCACCGCCAACAGTCGTCCACTCGGCGGGATCGATGGCACCGATCGTGAGCCAGCGTTCCATGACTACGGGATTCGGCCGCTCGATGAGGCCGCGCAGCCGCTGCACCGTCACGGCGAATCCCAGGTTGGGTGTGACCAGGGGCTTCATCGACACGATTCCCTGCACGCGTCCCTGCCGATCGAGCACCGGCCCGCCACTGTTTCCCGGCTCCACCGGGATGGCGAGTTGGAGCATGTCGATGCCGTTCATCTCCCGCAGTCCCGACACCCGGCCGGCGACGACGCTCCGCTCCAGGCCATGTGGGTTGCCGATGGCGACGATCTCGGCCCCCGCGGCGAGCGTGTCGGCCGCGGCGAGCGCGAGCGGCGCTGGCCCCTTGGCGGCGATCCGCACCACCGCCAGGTCGCCGTCGCGGTCCGTGGCATGGACCGCGGTCACGTCGTGCATGGTTCCGTCGGCGAGTTCGACGCTGATCGGCCGGGCCTCGCCGATGACATGGAGATTGGTGGCCACGAGTCCTTCCCCCACGAGGAAGCCGGTGCCCAAGCCTTCGTCGGCGCCGCCACGGCCGCGGAAGCGGATCGTGACGATCGCCGGCTTCACCTCGCGGGCCAGTTCCTCGACCCAGCGGTCGTCCGCGAACACGGCCGCCTGCGCGAGGCTCGAAAACAACGCCGCGGTGCGGATCACAGGGCCGGCGCGACGT
>JBKDUV010000292.1:0-5793 GCA_046339335.1 Planctomycetia bacterium
TCCGAGGCGTTTGTGATGGAGCTTCCCGGCTGGCGCTGGCCGCAGCCGGCGGTGGTGCTGGAGCGGGCCCGGGAGGCGGCCTGGTCGTTCCTGACGAATGCCGGCACGGCGATCCTCGCGGTCAGCGTCGTGGTCTGGGCGCTGCAGTGGTATCCGCGGGACGACGCCCGCATCGACGCCGAAGTCGAATCGGTGCGGGCAATGCTGCAGGCTCGGGCCGGGAATGGGGAACTCGCGGCGCCGGAGCGCACCGAAGCCGAGGCCGACCTGGCGGCGCTCGACACACCGGAGGGCCTCGACGCCGCCCGCCGCGGCGCGGCACAGCGGCAGAGTTTTCTGGGCCGGGCGGGAAAGATCGTGGAGCCCCTCGTCCGCCCGCTCGGCTGGGACTGGCGGCTGGGCTGCGCCGCGATCGCCAGCTTTCCCGCCCGCGAGGTCGTGCTCGGCACGCTCGGCGTGATCTACAACCTCGGCGACGTCGACCCCCGCGAGGACGAAGGGCGGACGGCACTCGTCCGCAGGCTGCGGGCGGCGACCTGGGACGGCACCTCGCGGCCCGTGTTCACGCTCCCCGTGGCCCTGTCGGTGATGGTCTTCTTCGCACTCTGTGCCCAATGCGCGAGCACGCTGGTCATCATCGGCCGCGAGACGCGCAGCCGGATCTGGCCGGTCGTGACGTTCCTGTACATGACCGCCCTTGCCTGGCTGGCCGCCTTCGTGGTCTACCAGGTCGGCACCCGGCTGGGATGGTGAGTGGAGCGTTGGGCATGCAGGATGCGATCGCCATCGCCGTCGCCATCGGGGCCGCCCTCTGGCTCGTGCGGCGCACCTGCCGCAGGCACATCGCCCCCGGCTGCGGCGGACCCGCCACCGGTCAGCCCGGGGGCCGGTCCTTCGTGCCACTCGATCGGCTCGTCATGACCGGCACAAGGCCACCCCGGCAGGCTGCCCGGCGGTCCGCACCATGATTGGACATGACGACATCCGCATCGGCACGGTGGTTCCCGCACACGACCGCACGGCCGCGGTCATCGGCCAGCTTCTGCCCCACGGGTTCGAGTCGTTTCAGATCAGCTTCGGGGCCCGCGTCGGCGACTTCGACGTGGCCGGACTGGCGGCGGCGGTACGGCGCACGCTCGACGCCCATGCCATCGCCGCTCATGAACCGCCCTGTCGCGTGACCGCAGTCGGCGTCTACGGCAATCCGCTGACGAGCCCGGAGACCGTCGCCGACTGGGAAACCCTCATCGACGCCGCGGCGGCCTTCGGCTGCGACATCGTCGCCGGTTTCGCGGGGCGGATACCGGGGCGGCCGGTGCCGGACTCGTTGCCGCGGTTCGCCGCCGTGTTCGGCCCGCTCGCCCGACGGGCCGAGGATCGCGGCGTGCGGCTCGCGTTCGAGAACTGCGAGAAGCGCGGCACATGGGAGCAGGGTGATTGGAACATCGCCCACGCCCCGCGCGCCTGGGAGGAGATGTTCGCCGCGGTGGAGAGCCCGATGCTCGGCCTGCAGTGGGAACCCTGCCACCAGATCGTGAGCTTCGTCGACCCCCTGCCCCAGTTGCGGAAATACGTCTCCCGAATCTGGCACATCCACGGGAAGGACGCGCTGCTGCGCCGGGACGTGATCCGCGAGCACGGCATCCGCGGCGGCGTGCCCTATGTCCAGCACCGCTTTCCCGGCCGCGGCGAGACCGACTGGCGCGAGGTCTTCGACATTCTCCGCCTTGCCGGCTGGCGGGGCGGCATCGACATCGAGGGGTATCACGATCCGGTGTTTCGCGATGCCCTGGAGACCACCGGGCAGGTGACGGCGCTAGCGTATCTCAAGGCCTGCCGCGGCGGCCCGTTCGTGCCCAACGCATTCTGATCCCGGCGGTTTGGCGCGGCGGCCCGGTAAACGACGAAGCCGAGGCGGCCTGCGGCCGCCCCGGCTTGCCTTGCGATCACCACGGCGGTCCGCCGGGCGTGATCAATACATGTCGTAGTCGCCGCCGTGGCCGCCGGCCCCCGCCTTGGCCTTCTGCTCCTTCGGCTTCTCGGCAATCAGGGCGTCGCTCGTCAGCAGGAGCGTCGAGACGCTCGTGGCGTTCTGAAGCGCCGTCCGCGTCACCTTCGCCGGATCGATCACGCCGGCCTTGACGAGGTCCTCGAACTCGTTCGAGGCCGCGTTGTAACCGAAGTTTCCGCTCCCGGCGAGCACCTTCTCGCAGACGATCGAGCCGTCCTGACCGGCGTTCGAGGCGATCATCGTCAGCGGCGCCCGGGCGGCCCGGACGACGATGTTGAAGCCCACCGTCTCGTCCTCGGACAGGCCCTTGGCCTGGACCTGCGAACTGGCCCGCAGCAGGGCGACGCCGCCACCCGGCAGGATGCCCTCCTCGACGGCCGCCCGCGTGGCGTGCAGCGCGTCCTCGACGCGGGCCTTTTTCTCCTTCATCTCGCTCTCGGTGGCAGCCCCGACGTTGATCTTGGCGACACCTCCGGCGAGCTTCGCCAGACGCTCCTCGAGTTTCTCTCGGTCGTAGTCGCTGGTGGCATTCTCGATCTCACGCCGGATCTGCTCGATCCGGGCCTTGATCTCGCTCGATTTGCCGGCGCCCTCGATGATCGTGGTGTTGTCCTTGTCGACGATCACCTTCTTGGCACGTCCGAGTTCGGCGAGGCCGAGATTCTCGAGCTTCATCCCCAGGTTTTCGAACACCCCCGTGGCCCCCGTGAGGATCGCGATGTCCTCGAGCATCGCCTTGCGGCGATCGCCATAGCCGGGGGCCTTGACCGCGCAGACCTGGAACGTGCCACGCAACCGGTTGATGACCAGCGTGGCCAGGGCCTCACCGTCGACCTCCTCGGAAACGATGAGCAGCGGCTTGCCCGCATTCACCACGGCCTCGAGCAGGGGCACGATGTCCTTGACGCTAGAGATCTTCTTCTCGTACACGAGGATGTAGCAGTCCTCGAGGACGCACTGCATCTGCTGCGGGTTGGTCACGAAATAGGGGGACAGGTAGCCGCGGTCGAACTGCATTCCCTCGACGAATTCGATCTCGGTCTTCAGGCTTTTCCCCTCGTCCACCGTGATCACTCCGTCCTTGCCCACCTTGTCCATGGCCTCGGCGAGCAGATCGCCGATCTCGCCGTCGTTGTTGGCGGCGATCGACGCGACCTGGGCCATTTCCTTCTTTCCCTTCACGGGAATCGACATGTCCTTGAGTTTGCCGGTGATGGAGGCGACGGCTTTTTCAATTCCGGCCTTCATCTGCACGGGATTGACCCCGGCCACCACGGCCCGCAGGCCCTCATTGAACACCGCCTCCGCCAGCACCGTGGCAGTTGTCGTGCCGTCTCCGGCGACGTCGCTCGTCTTGCTGGCGACTTCCCGCACCATGCGGGCGCCCATGTTCTCGTAAACGTCCTCGAGGTCGATCTCCTTGGCGACAGTGACGCCGTCCTTGGTGACCGTGGGCGAGCCGAAGCTCTTTTGCAGAATGACGTTGCGGCCCTTCGGGCCGAGCGTCACCTTGACGGCGCGGGCAAGTTTGGCGACGCCACGTCGCATCGCCTCCCGGGCCTCCTGATCGAATGCCATCATCTTGGCCATGATTCACTGCTCCTCTGGTTGGGAATGTCGGGTCGGGAATGTTCAACGGAATGGAAGGACGAAGCGGGCCGCCCAGGCGGCCCGAATTCAACGCACAGTTCAGCCAAGGATCGCCAGGATGTCGTCCTCGCGCATGAGCAGGAGTTCGTCGTCGCCGACCTTGAACGGTTCGCCGGCGTAACTGGTGAAGACCACACGGTCTCCGGGCCTGACTTGGAGCGGATGACGGTGTCCCTTGTCGTCGAGTTTCCCTTCACCGACGCTCACGACCGTGCCCCGGGCAGGCTTGTCCTTGGCCGAATCGGGCAGCACGATCCCGCCCGCCGTCCTCTGCTCGCTCTCCTCACGTTCCACGACCACCCGGTCCCCGAGCGGCATCAGGCTGGCCTTCTTCTTCGACGACTTGGCGACTGCTACTGACATGCGGTTTCCTTTCGGTGACGACGGACAATTCGCGGGCGACCCCTTGAAGGATGCCCTACCCGATCCCGGGCCACCGGCCCCATTCGTCGCCGCCCTCTGGGCGCCCGAACATCTGCGGGAGACTGCCAAAGACAGCGAAGGGAACGAGCCGGCCGCAGACCTTCGAAGCAACTGGCGCGCCACAGCCCCGATGAATCGCTGCAGACCGAGAAAAACCCATTGAAGACGAGGATTTGGTGGCTGATTTCCCAACCAGAAAACCTAGCCGGACTCTGTCATTATGGCAGGCCTTCGATGTCCGTCTCGGGGTTCAGTGAGCCGCTGCCCCCTAGTTTGGTCTTTGTCGAGCCACCGATCCCGAGCGTGGTAATTGTGCATCCGACCGGCTACGCTGCCCTCTGGGTCCGCCGGCAGGACCTCCTTCAGCATTTCGAGGGGCGGCATGTCAGTGTATCGGCGGATCGACGTCTCCAAGGTCGGCGACGTGACGATCGTGAAGTTTCATGACAAAAAAATCCTCGACGAGGCCGGCATCCAGGAACTCGGTGCTGAACTTTTCGCCGTCGTCGAGCAGGACAATCGACGCCGTATCGTCTTGAATTTCACGAATGTCGATTTTCTATCCAGCGCCGCCCTCGGCAAACTGATCACGCTCGACCGCAAAGCCAAGGCCCATCAGGGGCGGCTAAAACTGAGCAACATCCGCCCGGAGATCCTCGAGGTCTTCCAGATCACGAAACTCAACAAGGTCTTCGACATCCGGGGCGAAGAAGCGGAAGCGGTCGCGGCTTTCTGAACAGCCATCAGCGCGGCTCATTGGACGGATCGTGGCGGCGATACGATATGGAACAGCATGCTCCGGCTCGGTGGCGCCGTGAACTCGACCTGCCGAGTGAGCGGGGTGCGAGCCGGTTGATCATGGATGATCTGCTCAGCGAGCTCGACCGCCACGGCTGGTCGGCGTCGGACAAGTTCGGCATTCACCTCGCTGCGGAGGAGGCGATCGTCAACGCCATCCTTCACGGCAATCGGCTCGACCCGAGCAAGAAGGTGCATGTCGTCTGCGAGGTCTCCGGCGACCTGTTCCGCATCGACATCGCGGACGAGGGTGCGGGCTTCGATCCGGCCCTGATCCCGGACTGCACGGCAGACGATCGGCTTGCGGTGCCGAGCGGCCGGGGCGTGATGCTGATGCGCTCGTTCATGACCCGCATCGAGTACAACGCCAAGGGCAACCGGGTGGTGTTGGAGAAGACCCCGTCAGCCGACCCCTCCTGAGGGCTTCCGCCTGGCATCGCCTTGGGGCATGAAATCGTGTATTTTGGGGTCGTGTGAGGTACTCACGATCCCCGATAGCTCAACGGTAGAGCGGCCGGCTGTTAACCGGTAGGTTGTAGGTTCGAATCCTACTCGGGGAGTTACGGCTCTTTTCGCAAGAGACCGCATCAGGCCGCAGGAGGTCGCAAGTCGTTCTGCGGCCTGCTCTTTTGATGGGGATGCCGTTTTGTCGGTGCGGTGCCCTGCGACCTCCTGCGGGCAGAGAGTGAGTCGGATTTTGAGTCGCTTTTTGAGTCGCCCTCAAAAGCGAACACTTACGGGATCGCAGGCACCGTGACGAAGGCTCCCGAACCCAGGGCAATCGCATCTTCTGAGAGCGGCACAAGTATTGCGGTGAGTCGTCGAAAGGCAAGCGGGCGGCGGTGGCCGCACGCCACCTGGCCTTTGTCATGGAGGACGACTTGTGATTGTTTCAACGACGCCTGTAATTC
>JBKDUV010000293.1:0-8377 GCA_046339335.1 Planctomycetia bacterium
GACCAGAAGGTCGCCACATCGGTCACGTCTTCCGTCGGCGTCGCGGCGGCCGGAGTCACGACCGTCACCCGGCCGGCGAACAGATCGGCATCCGCCGCCGCAGCGCCGCGGCGATGGCTTCCGGCGAGCGGGTGGGCGCCGACGAACCGGCCGCGGCGGCCGCGCCGCCGTCGCTCCCATGCCGCGACGAGCGTCGCCTTCGTGCTGCCGGTGTCGGTGATCAGCGTTCCCGGACGGACGGCGGCATCGACCGCGGCGAGCAGTTTCGGCAGCGCCGCCACGCCAGCCGCGAGGACGACGAGATCCGCCTCGGCGACGCTCGCCACGTCGACCGTGGCCGCGGTGATGGCGCCGTGCCGGCGGGCCTCGGCGAGCGATGCGGACGAGCGGCCGATGCCGATGACCCGCCTGGCCAGGCCGCGGTCGCGGACCGCCTTGCCGACCGAACCGCCGATCAGGCCCACTCCCACGATCGCCACGGTCTGCCACGGAACGGTCATTGAGGACACGGGTCTGGAGGGGATGAGAAGGCGAATTTGTACCAGATGCCGCGGGCGGGCGTGAGCGCTGCCGGGAAAACACCGGGCTGGACCGGGCGGCGCTGTACAACGATCCGCGGTGAACCGCGGTCGCGGCCGCGGGGCCGCTCGAGGTGCGGAGGAGGACGATGGCCGGCAAACGGATGCCCGACCGTGTGCTCGCGGGCCTGCTCGGTCGGCTCGGCGTCGCGCTGCTTGCGGGTATCGATCCGCGCACGGCGGTCGCGACGGAGGCGGTGCGGGTGCCGCGCCGCTGGCGTCCGGCGCTGGAGGCGGTGCGCCGGGCACTCGCGGAGGGGGCGGGCCTTGGCACGGCACTGCGTCGCGCCGGCGGGGCATTTCCGCCGCTGGTGGTCGGCCTCGCGGACGTCGGCGAACGCACCGGTCGCGAGGCGGAGGTGCTGCGCGACGCCGCCCGGGCGATCGAACGTGCGGCCCGCTGCCGCCGCGATCTTCTCGCGAGCCTCGTCCGCCCCGCCTGCCAGCTGGCCGCCGCCGTCGCCGTCGTCGGCTTGCTCATCGTCGTCAGCGGCGTGATCGGCGATTTCGAAGGCCGGCAGGTCGACATCCTCGGGCTCGGACTCCGCGGATTCGGAGGCCTGACGACCTATCTCGCCTGCGTGGCTGCCGTCGTCGTGGCCGCCGTCGTGCTGCTGCCGTGGGGGATGCGCAGCTGGAGCGACCGGGGGTTGGCGCGGCACGTGTTGTCCCGCGTGCCGCTTCTCGGTCCGGCGATCCGCGCCGCCGAGGAGGCGCACTGGTGCCGGGCCGTGTCGCTCGGCAACCATGCGGGGATCGAGGTCCGCGGACTGCTGTCGCTGGCGGCGACGGTGGCCCCGGCTTTGCGCATCGATCCGGCGGCGGTCGAGTCGCGATTGCGGGCGGGTGCGGACCTTGAGCAGACGCTGCGGGCGACGGGGCGGCTGTCGCCGCGGGTCGTCGAGGCAGTCGGGCTGGGCGATATGACAGGCACCATCGCCGAGACGCTCGAGCGGCTCGCCGACACGCTCGACGACGAGTCTCGGGCCGGCTTCAGCGCCGCGGCGAAGGTGGTCGGTTTCCTCGCCTGGGCCGCCGTCGCCTGCCTGATCGCCATGATCGTGTTCCGGTTCGCGAACTTCTACGCCGGCCTGCTCGACCAGGCGGGCCGGCCGCCGTGATGGGCGGCCGGCCGCGGTTTTGCCGCGACTCGGCCCGGAATGGGCCGCAACTGAGGGCCGAGCCGCGGTCGAGCCGATATCATTGGGGCGGGAGCGGGTCGCGAGGAGCCGGTTCTTCGCGATCCGCCGTTCGCGATCCGGGAGTCGCACGCGATGGATCCGATCTGCATGCGGCACGTCGCCGCGATTCTGACAGCGCTGGGATGGATGTCCGTTGCGGCGCGGGCCGCGGAGGACGCCGTGGATGCCGTGGAGGCCGTGGATGCCGTGGATACTCCAGCCGTGTCGCGGCGGACCCAGCAGGAACGAATGGGGGACCGTGGACTCCTCCTCCACCGTGGCGCCTATCGAACGGCGCAGGAGATCGAACTCCTGGAGCAGCGCGACCGGGTGACGTTGGCCCAGAAGGAATGGAAGCCGAAACTCGAGCGCCTGCGGAAGCGGCTCAACCAGCCTGCAGAGGCCGACGAAGCGGCGCAGGAGATTCGCGGCATCTCCGATGCGACGGCGGTTCCGGCGCTCGCGGCCGCGATTCTCAAGGAGGAGCAGCGGCAGGTTCGGGGCTGGTACGTGGAGGCGTTGGGGAGGATACGGTCGGCGGATGCGTTTACTTCGCTCGTCGCCGTGGCTCTCGATCATGCCGACCCCGAGACGCGGATCGTGGCCGTCGAACGGCTCGCCGCCATCGACCCGCAGGCGGCTGCCGGGCCACTTGCACTGGCGCTGCGGAGCAAGGACAACGCCCAACTCAATCGTGCGGCGGAGGCCCTCGGTCGGCTTCGTGTCCAGGCGACCGTGCCCGCCCTCGTCGATGCGCTGCAGACCGAGCACGTCATGGCCAGCGGGGGCGCCGGCGGGCCGGACCAGATGTCGGTCGGCTTCGGCTCCGGCGGTGACTCCGGGCTGTCGATGGGAGGGAACGGGCCGAAGGCGACGCGGGTCGCGGTGCGAAACGAGCGGGTGCTCCAGGCGCTCGTCAGCCTGACGGGGAAGAATTTCGGCTGGGACGAGGCGGCCTGGAAGGTGTGGCTGGCGAGCCGCGAGGCGGTTCCTCCCGGCTTCGACCTGCGGCGCGGCTAGAGCAGTTTCAGCGCACACATAGCGGCGCCTCGGCAAACCGCGGGACGGGCCGCAGGGGGTCGGCAAACGCTCGAGGCGCGATGGGACGCCGCGGCCCGCAGCGACGGACTTTTGCCGCCCCCGAGCCGGCGATACACCCCAGCCGGATGCGGACTAACCGGCCTTGCGGCCGGGGAGCATGAGCACGGCCAGCCGGTTTTCCAGGTTCGGGCGGAAGACCACGAGCAGCAGGACCGGCAGATACCAGGCCATGAACAGGCCGCCGTTGTGTGCCTTCCAGAATTGGCAGCCTATGAGCACCGCGGCTGTGCAGCTCAGTAGCGTGCCGAGGTTCTTGGGGGCCGGCCAGATGGCGAGCGTCGTCATCAGGGAAATGAACAGCGCCAGCACCGGCAGGCGAAAGACGGCGTCGGTGAAGGGCAGCGCCCAGAAGCCCTCGACGGACACGGCGCTGGGCAGGATCCAGCCGAACATCTGGCGCAGCTGGCCGAGAAACACGCCAGTGTCCGGCGACGTGAACCAGAGTGCGGTCACCAACGCCAGGAGCGCGGCCGCAACCCCGGCCGCAAACCGGCGCACGCCCCGCTCCCAATAGAAACTGCACCACAGGGGGAGGAGAAAGACCGGGTAGTAGATCGTGCCGATCGCCAGGCCGATCAGGCCACCGGCGAGCATCGGCCGGCGATAGGCGGCCACGGCCCAGACGACGAGCGCCCCGGGCAAGGCGTGGTCCACTCGGCCGGTCATGGTGGCGGTGTAGGGGAGCAGCAGGTAGAGCACCGCCGCCGCGATGCCGAGGCGGACGTTCTCGAAGTGCCGCCAGGCCATGAACACCATTCCCGACACGATCGCCAGTTGCGAGCTGATCGCCATGATCCGGGCGGTGGTCTCGTGGACTGCGCGGTGACTGGCGGCGTCGGGTGGCTCGGTGGCGGAATCCGGTGCGAACAGCCGCTGCGTGGGAATCTGCGGCAGGAGGAAGAGCAGGGGGTAGCCCGGCCCCTGCTTGGCGAGCCGATCCTTGTCGACGCTCGCTCCTCCGGCCCCGAGCCGCTCGGCCGTGGCGGCGGTGGCGACGTCGTCGGCCTGCGGCCGTCTGCTGATGACGTTGGCGAGCAGGAACACGAGCAGCGCGGCCCCGAGAAAGACGAGTCCCCCGGTGGTCAGGTTCGGCTCCAGCATCGGACGCCGCACCTTCGTCGAATCGACGAGCCTGCGCCCGAGGACCAGCGCGGAGACGGCGAACAGCCACAGGAAGCCGATGCCGAGGGCGTCGCTGCTCGCGCGGCGCAGGCCGAACTCGACCGCCAGCAGGCCCGGCGCCAGGAGGATGATCAGCAGCAGGTCGAGGTTGCGGATGCTGAGGACGCGGTTGAACTTGAAGAACAGCGCGATCGAGAGGAGCGACGAAAGGTAGAACCACGACGTGGGATTGACGCCGTAATACTGGAACAGGACTTCGCTCATGCGGCGGTGTGCACGACCCGGGCCGGACCGGACTTGGAACCGGACGACAGTCTACCGCACCAGCGTGGGCCGGCATGCCGATGGTTTTGCGGGCATTTCACCGTGCGTTCGGGCCAAAGGGCCAGATCAGCGGGGCGAGGAGGACCGTCAGGGCCATCACGAGGAGGTTCAGCGGGCCGCCGAAGCGGACGTAGTCGCCAAACTTGTAGCCCCCCGGGCCGTAGATCATCAGGTTGGTCTGGTAGCCCATCGGCGTGGCGAACCCGCAGCTGGCGGCGACGGTGATCGCCATCACGAACGGCATCGGGCTGACGCCGAGATCCGCGGCGGTCTGCCAGGCGATCGGGAAGGTGAGCACGGCGGCCGCGTTGTTGCTCATCAGTTCGGTGAACAGCATCGTCACCAGGTAGAGCGCCGCCAGGACGACGTGCGGATGGTCGCCCGCAGCAGAGATCGTGGCCTCGGCGACCCCCGCGGCCAGGCCGGTCTTCTCCATGGCCCTGGCGAGACCGAAACTGGCGGCGATCAGGAGCAGCGATTCCCATTCGATCGCCCGGCGGGCTTCCGGCGCAGAGATGCACCGCAGGGCGACCACGACGCTCGCCGCGACCAGGGCCGCCGTGACCATCGGCACCAGTTCCATGGCGGCCGCCAGGACCATGCCGGCCAGGGCCGCCAACGCGATCCACGAGCGGTCGTGGCGGGGCGCGGAATAGTCGCGGACCTCGCTGACGAGGTAGAAGTGTCGGCTCGACCGCTGCCGGTCGAGGAATTCCGGGCCTGCCTCGAGGAGCAGCGTGTCGCCGGGCTCGAGGGCGATGTCGCCGATCTTCATCTGCAGCCGCTCGCCGTTGCGGGCCACGGCGATCACCACCGCGCCGTAGGTCGAACGAAACCGTCCCTCGCGAATCGTGCGGCCGAGCAGCGGGCAGGTGTTCGACACCACCGCCTCCACCAGCACCCGTTCCGACCGTGGATCGTCGAGCTTGAAGACCTGCTCGGTGGCAGGCCGCAGGCCGCGGATCTTCTGCAGTTCGACAACCGAGTCGATGACGCCGACGAAAACCAGCCTGTCCCCGGCCTCGAGCCGCTCGGTCGGGGCCACCGCCGCCATCACGTGGCCGCCACGGTCGATCTCCATGAGGTACAGATTGTCGAGGTGCCGCAGGCCCGCCTCCTCGATCGAGCGGCCGACGAGCGGGCTGCCCTCTTCGACGAGCATTTCCAGGGAGTACTGCCGGGGGTCGTCGCTCTGGCTCATCGGCGGCCGGCGGTCCTTGAGGAGCGTCCGGCTGGCGCCGACGAGATAGAGGAGCCCGGCAGCAAACAGGGGCACGCCCAGCCAGGTGATGTCGAACATCCCCAGCGCCGAACCGGTCTTGGCCGCGTACAGGCCGCTGACGACGACGTTGGTGCTGGTGCCGATCAGGGAGCACAGGCCGCCGAGCACGACGGCGGCGTTCATCGGCATGAGCAGCTTGGAAACCGGGAACCGGTGTTTCCTGGCCCAGTCGCGGATCGCCGGCACCATCAGGGCGACGACCGGTGTGTTGTTCATGAAGGCCGAGACGACTCCGGGGGCGAGCATGGTCCGCAGCTGGGCCGCGGGAAGCGACTGCGGTCGGCCCAGCGCCCGGTCGACGAGCGTCGCCAGGGCGCCCGTCCGTTCCAGCGCCGCGGCCAGCACGAACAGGGCCGCAACCGTGACCATGCCCTCGTTGCTCATCCCCTTGAGAGCCTCGTCGGGCGTGATAATGCCGGCGGCGAGGAGGATCACCACGCCGGCGATCATCACCATGTCGGGCGATCGCTGCACGAACAGCAGCAGGCCGAGAACGCCGACGACGACCGCCGCCGTGCCGGCGGCGGGCCAGGCTGCGACGAGCGTGGCGAGCATGTCGGCGGGCATCTGTGCCGGGTGTCCGGAAGCCGGCGGGAAGGTCCGGCAGCGGCGCACTATTCTCCGCGGAACACCGGCGATGCAAGGGCAAACCCGGCGGCGGCGATCGATGCCGGCCGGCGCAGGCCGGTTTTCCGGCCATTTTTGCCCGTTGGCCAGGCCCGTCAGCGTCGGGTCGATGCGTTTTTCGCGTTGCGAAAACGGGCGCCGAAAGGCGTCCCCGGCGATACGAGATGGCAGTCAACGAAGCGGGCCCGGCACTCGGTGGAGTGCCGGGCCCGTCCGGTTTCCGACGTTCCCTATCCGCGAGGGCAGGCCAGGCATCCCGAGTCAGGGAGACCCCCGGCCAGCCCGAAGGTCTGCATGGGAGGCACCTCCTTCCAGGTGGGTTCGCGATCCTCTATCGAACGCACTCCAAGATCAGGTCCCGATTCCGTTGCGCGGCCTTCGACCCGTCTGTGACGCCGCGTCGAACCGCTGCAGCGACCGGCCCGAGATCCAAAACCCGCCGCCTGGCAAACCGCTCCTGCGCTCGTCCTTGTCGTCGCGACGACTCCGCACATCACGTGCCAAATGTCCCGCGGCGCGAGCGACAGGCATGGTTCACCGTTTCAGTCGCGAAAAACGGGATCTCAGCCGGAGCGGGTCCTGCCCCGCGCGCCGCACAACTGCCAGTGAAATCGGCACGGGCTGCCCAGGACGCGGGCAGCAGTGGGCAGCGGGCCGGTCCGGGGCCTGGTCGGTTAGGCTGTCGGTCGTCCGCGACCGGTCGGTGCGCGGTCGTATCGAGACACCATGCGGCTTTTCCCCTCCGACCGGTATCCGCTGCCGTTGCCTGTGGGGCACCGCTTTCCGGCGATCAAGTATGCGATCCTGCGCCGGCGGCTCGAGGGGCATGCGACCGCCGGGGTGCCCTTCGAGTTCGTCGAGCCGCATGCCGCCACCGACGACGAACTGCTCCGGGTTCATGATCGGGCTTACGTCGGCCGCGTCCTTTCCGGCACCCTCTCTGCCGCCGAGATTCGCCGGATCGGTTTTCCCTGGAGCGCGGCGCTCGTGGAACGGTCGCTGCGGTCGACGGGCGCTGCGGTCGACGCCGCCGCGGCCGCGGTCGCCGACGGCGTGGCGGCCAGCCTCGCCGGCGGCACGCACCATGCGGGCAGCGACTGGGGTGAGGGCTACTGCCTGTTCAACGACACTGCCGTCGCCGCCCGCGAGATGCAGGCCCGCGGTCTCGTCGAACGGGTGCTGATCCTCGACTGCGACGTCCATCAGGGCAACGGAACGGCCCAGATTTTTTCCTCCGACCCAACCGTGTTCACGATGTCGATCCACGGTGCCCGCAACTTCCCCCTCCGCAAGCACCCGGGCTCGCTCGACGTCGGCCTCGACGACGGGGCCGGAGACGACGAGTATCTGGCGGCGCTGGTCCCGGCGCTGGCGGAATCATTCGACCGCGGGCGGCCCGACCTCGTCCTCTACATCGCCGGTGCCGATCCCTTCGCCGGCGACCGCATCGGCCGGCTGCGGCTCTCGAAGGCCGGGCTCAGGGAGCGTGACCGGCTGGTGCTCGAGGCGGCCCGACAGGCGCGGGCGCCGGTGGCGATCGTCTGCGGCGGCGGCTACTGCAGCGACGTCGAGGAGATCGTCGACATTCACGCGGCCACCATGCTTCTCGCCGCCGGCCCCGCGGCTCGGTTCCGCGGGGAAAACTCCCTGCCTGAATCCGCCCTTGGGTGGTGAATCAGGGGCGAGACACCCGAGCCAGCCCGCGACGCCGACGGCCGAGTTGAGGACGACGGCAAAAAGTGCAGGCAGCAGAACGGAGTGGGTCAGCGGCTGCGACGTTGCGAACAGCGGGAGGTCGCGGAAGCGGTGCCCCAACCAGGCGCGGAGGGCGATGGAGGCCAGGAAAATCGCCACGTTGCCACCGAGACTCAACGCGATCCAGCCGGGCAGGGAGAAAGTCGCGAACCAGACGAAAATCGGTCGGGCATCGACGGTCATGATGCGTCCCCGCCCGCCGAGACATTGCCCAACGATTGGCCTCAAGTCCCGAAGACCGGCCGCCGAAGTACACAGGGCCGAGACCAGGGCCGACGCACACTTTATGCCGGGATTTGCAGGACTTTGAAGAGGTAGGCGGGATTCCAGCCGGCCATTCTCCGCCGCATGGCGACGCTTTCCTTGTCGTTTACCTGCTTCAGCAGGCTGATCGCGAAGCGTTTGAG
>JBKDUV010000294.1:0-17478 GCA_046339335.1 Planctomycetia bacterium
GGCCCACATGAAGCAGCGGCCGCCGAACCTGCTCGACGCCCGGGCCGACGTCCCGCCGGCGATCGTGGAGCTGTTGTTCCGGATGCGGGAGAAGCACCCCGATGCCCGGCCGCAGACGGCCCGCGAGGTTGCCGATTCGCTGGCCGCCTGGCTGGGTCAGGCCAGCGGCACGCCGCGACCCGATCGGCAGCCGCCCCGGCGGCCCGTCCTCCAACGCCGCGGCAGCGGCGGCGGCGATTCCGGCTCATCCGTGATCGGCGGCCATGAAAAAATACCGGGACTGGGACCAGAGTCGAGCGCCAGCGGCATTCCGGTCGTGCGCCGCCGGCCGGGGGTGTCGAGCGCAGAATCGGGAACGCACGCCATTGCCGCGGGGACGAACGTCGGCCGTGGCGGCCCGGCATCCGCCGCCGCGCCGGAAACAGTCGGCGAGTTTCGCATCGTCGTCGGCCCCGCGACCGCGGCCCCCCGGAGCAATGCCCAGCGTCCGCCGCCCCGACCGGCCCCGGGCGGCTCCACGCCACAGGCCGCGGCCGGCAGGCGGCGCGGTGGCGGGATCGCCGGACTGCCGCTCGGCTTCTGGATCGCGATCGGCATCGGCATGCTGGTGGCGGTCGGCCTGACCCTGAAACTTCTCAAGGTGTGGTGACCGACGACGACGACGCACGAATTCGCCACGGGCCTTCGGCGAGTGCGGCAAGACCGGCGCGATGCGTGAGGTCGTAGTCGAGGGGCGTGAGCGTGACGGCTCCGGCCGCCAGCGCCGTCACGTCCGATTCGAGCGGCGACGGCGGCGGCGGGGGCTCGTTCGTCGCCCAGTAGTAGGGCCTGCCGCGCGGATCGAACCTGCGTTCGAAGGCCTCTCCGTACCGGGCCACGCTCATCGGCACGACCCGCACCTCGGGCGTGCCGAGCAGCGCCCGCGTCGGGATGTTGACGTTGAACAGGCTGCCCGCAGCGGGCCCGCGGGCAAGGACCGCGGCGATCACCTCCAGGGCGATCTCGGCCGCCCGCCCGTAGGCGGCGTGCTCGGTCCATTCGAGCGACACGGCGATGCTCGTGATCCCGAAGAACGCCCCCTCGATGGCGGCCGCGACCGTGCCCGAGTACAGCACGTTGATGCCGGCATTGAGTCCGCTGTTGATCCCGCTGACGACGAGGTCGGGCCGCCGCGGGCAGAGGGCGGAGATCCCCAGCTTGACGGCGTCTGCCGGGCTGCCGTCGACGGCCCAGCCGCGGCGCACGTTACCGACGAAGACTTCCTTGGCTGTCAGTGGCGTCAGGAACGTGATCGCATGCCCGACACCGCTCTGCTCGGTGGCCGGGGCGATGGTGTGCACCGTCCCCAGGCTGCCCAGGGCGCAGCCGAGGGCCTCGAGCCCGGGGGAGTAGATGCCGTCGTCATTGGTGAGCAGGATCTCCATCGTGACGGCACTATAGTGCCGGCAGCGGGCCGGACCCAAGCGGGTTTCCCGCAGGCCGGCGCCCGGTCGCGGGAAACCCGTTCGAGCGCTATACTTCCCCCTTTCCCCGCCTTCGCACCCCGGCCACGGCCATCATGATCCCCAGCGCACCCCCGCGGCCGCAGCCGCGGCCCGACCCGTCGGCTCCACAGGAGCAGCCCAAAAGCGCGCAGCAGGTCGATCGCGTGATCGTGCTCGACTTCGGGTCGCAGTACGCCCAGTTGATCGCCCGCCGCGTGCGGGAACAGCACGTGTATTGCGAGATCGTGCGTCACGACATCGCTGCCCGGCGGATTCGTGCCCTGGCGCCACGCGGCATCATCCTCTCCGGCGGGCCGGCGAGCGTCTACGAGCCGGGTGCCCCCCGGTGCGACCCGGGGCTCTTTGACCTCGGCATCCCCGTGCTTGGCATCTGCTACGGCATGCAACTGGCCTGCGACGCTCTCGGCGGCCGGGTCGGCAGGGCGGAAGCCCGCGAGTACGGGCGGGCGACCTGCGACGTGCTGGCCGAAGACCCGCTGTTCGCCGGCGTGCCGGCGCGGACGGAAGTCTGGATGAGTCACGGCGACCAGGTCGCCGACGTCTCGGCGGACTTCCTGCCGCTGGCGGGCACCGCAACCTGCCCGCTGGCCGCGGTGCGGCACCGGACCAGGCCGGTCTACGGATTGCAGTTTCATCCCGAGGTCACGCACACCCCGGCGGGCGGACGAATCCTCGCCAATTTCCTGCGTTCGGCCTGCGGCTGTAGCGGCTCCTGGCGGCTGGAGGACTTCGCTGCCTCGATGATCGCCGAGATCCGCCGGCGGGTCGGCGACGATCGGGTGATCTGCGGCCTCTCGGGCGGGGTCGATTCGGCCGTCGTCGCAGCTCTTCTGTCGCGGGCGATCGGCGACAAGCTGTCCTGCATCCTCGTCGACAATGGACTGCTGCGGAAGAACGAGGCGACGGCGGTGATCGAGGAGTTCACGGATCACTTCAAGACCGATCTCCATGTCGTGCCGGCCACGGACCGGTTCCTGGCGGCGCTGGCCGGGGTGACGGAGCCGCAGGAGAAGCGCCGCCGGATCGGCCGCGTGTTCGTCGAGTGCTTCAACGACGAGGCGGCGAAGATCAGTGGGGCGCGGTTTCTCGCCCAGGGAACGCTCTACCCCGACGTGATCGAGAGCGGCGCCGCGCCGGACGGCCCTGCCGCCACCATCAAACTCCACCACAACGTCGGCGGCCTGCCGGAGGACATGCAGTTCGAGCTCATCGAGCCGCTCCGCGACCTGTTCAAGGACGAGGTCCGGCGGCTGGGGCTGCAGCTGGGGCTTCCCGAGCGGATCGTCTGGAGACATCCCTTTCCCGGGCCGGGACTGGCGGTCCGCTGCATCGGCGAGGTGACCGGCCCGCGGCTCGATCGGCTCCGCGAGGCCGACGCGATCGTGCTCGAAGAGATCGACCGGGCCGGGCTGATGCGCACGGTGTCGCAGGCCTTCGCGGTGCTCCTGCCCGTGCAGAGTGTCGGCGTCATGGGAGACGCGCGGACCTATGACGACGTGCTGGCCGTGCGGGCCGTCGAGACGGAGGATTTCATGACCGCCGACTGGAGCCATCTCCCCTACGAGGTCCTGGCGGCGATTTCCTCCCGCGTGATCAACGAGGTCCGGGGCATCAACAGGGTCGTCTACGACGTCTCCTCCAAGCCGCCCGCGACGATCGAGTGGGAATAGCGGACCGGCAAAATCGGCCGGCCCTGGCAGGATGGGCCGGCCGCAGACCGGGGCGTTCTCGGTTTTTCCCCGTCTGAGAACCGCCGGCACCGGTCCGCAACCTGCATGGATGACCGTTTTGACAGGGACCGCCGGGCGGGCGGTGCGGTCCGCGCCGCGGTATAGTGCCTCCTGGACGGGGTGGCCGGCCGGATGGCATGGATCCCGTCGGGAGCACGGCCGCATGCACGTCGCCATCGTCGAGGATGATCCGATCATCGCCCGGGCCGTTTCCCAGGCTGTCGAGGAGCGCGGACACCGCTGCACCTGGGTGGCGGATGGAGGCGTCGCGGCCCGCGACCGGATCCTCAACTCCGCCGACCTGGTCGTGCTCGACCTGATGCTGCCGACGATCGACGGCCTGGAACTCCTGCAGTCCGCCCGGACCGCCGGTGTCCGCACGCCGGTGATCGTCCTCACGGCGCTGGGCACTGTGCCGGAAAGGCTGGCGGGCTTCGCCGCCGGTGCCGACGATTACGTCGTCAAGCCATTCGCCATCGACGAACTGCTGGCGCGGATCGAGGCCCTGCGGCGACGGGCATCCGACAAGCCCACAGCCGAGATCGCAGCCGGTCCCCTCGTGCTGCACATCGGCCGCAGGCAGGCCGCGCTCGACGGCAGGACGATCGATCTCACGCCCACGGAGGCCAGTGTCCTCGAACTCCTCATGCGGTATGCCGGACAGGTCGTCACCCGCAACATGCTCTGCGCACACGTCTGGGGGTTTGCGTGGGACGGGCCCACGAACGTCATCGAGGTGCACATCAACCGGCTGCGAGGCAAGCTCGACAAGGGCCGTTCCGGCTCGCTGATCACCACCATCAGAGGCCGTGGGTATGCGCTGGCTGTCGCCTGAGCAGGTGACGTGGACTTCGCTCCGCGTTCACTTGACGCTCTGGAACACGCTCGTCTCGTTGCTCATCGTCGGGTCGTGCGTCGCCGCGGCCCGGCTCGCCGTCCGGTCCGCCCTGTACCACGAGGCCGATTCCACGCTTCGCGCCGAGTGCACCGAGGTCGTGCTGGCCAGCGAGGATCCCCGGGACGACACGCAGTCCGTGGTTGACGTGCTGCGGCGCAAGGCGGCCAGTCACGAGCACCGGGGCTGGTTCAGCCACCTGCTCTCCGAGGACGGCATGACGATCTGGCGGAGCAGCCGCTGCCCCGACGTCGTGGCCTCGTTTCCGCCCCAACGGAAGGACCGACTGGAGAACATCGTCCAACTTCCGGGCTACCGCTATGTGCGGCACCGGATCGATCTCGGCAGCTCGCCACCGTTGCACGTGCGAATCGGGACATCGACCGCCGGGCTCGACGCCGCCGTGCAGTCACTGACGCGATCACTGACGGCGGTCGGTCTCGGCATGGCGATCCTGACGCCGCTCATCGGCTACTGGATGGCCGTCCGCGCGACCCGGCCGGTGGCCGAGATTCTGCGCACGGCCGACAGCCTGAGACCGACGCGGCTCGGCGACCGGCTGCCGATCCGGGGCGCGAGGGACGAACTCGACCAGCTCTCGGTGACGATCAACCGGCTGCTCGACCAGGTCGCCGACCACGTCGACCGCCAGCGGCAGTTCCTCGCCGACGCCGCCCATGAGCTCCGCGGGCCGTTGGCCGCGATCCGCAGTTCCCTGGAGGTGGCCGTGTCCCGCGAGCGGACGGCGGGCGCCTACCGCAACACGATCGACGACGTGCTCGAGGAGACGGCGCACCTCGCCAAACTCGCCAATGACCTGCTCCTGCTCGCCGAGTCCGATGGCGAGCCCACCGGCGAGCCGGCCGCCGGCGTCGAGCTGACCCGCATCGCCCGGCAGACCGTCGACATGTTCACGGGAGTGGCTGAGGAGCGGGGAATCGATGTGCAGGTCGTGACGGCCCAGCCCGTGCTGGCGCGGGTCGATGCCGGCCAGTTTCGCCAGGTCATCGGCAACCTTCTCGACAACGCCATCCGGTTCACGCCGGCCGGCGGCAATGTCCGAATCGCGCTCGCTCAGGCTGCGAATGGCAGCCCTGTCGTCCTCCAGGTGCGGGACACGGGTGTCGGCATCCCGACCGCCGATGTGCCGCGAGTCTTCGACCGGTTCTTCAAGGCCGACCAAGCCCGCACCCGAGGCGAACGTGGCGGCGGCCTCGGCCTGCCGATCTGCCGGGCGATCGTAGCCCGTCACGGAGGCACGAGCTCCCTGGCGAGTGAACAGGGCCGGGGGACCGTCGTGACCGTGCATCTTCCAGCCGCGGACGGCGGACTCCTCACCCTGGCTGAACCCTCACAGCCAGCCCATTTTGCCGGCATCGCGAGTTGATTTCTTGCCGGGGCTCAAGCCACCGGGCAAAGCCTGCCGATTCTCCCGACTGTACCTTCTGGGAGAAAAACGGCGTGGTCGCAAAGCATGCCGTCTTGGCGACATGGGCAGCCTGCGCCGTCCTGTCGGCCGCGTGGCTCCAGCCTGCCCGCGCGGCCCGCCCCGAGGCGGAGACCACGGCATCCGATTTTCCGGTCGTGGCCGAGGCTTCCGAGGCCGGCACGTTGGCTCTGCCGGCTCCGGAACCGGAGCCCGAAGCGATCCCGGCGCCTGCGGCGTCGCGGTTCCGGCCGGTGGCTGCGGGCGACAAGCCCGCCGGGCCGGAAGGCGGAAAGAAAGAAACCTCGAAGGAGGACGCGAAGGACGGCACGAAGGACGAGAAGAAGCCGCCGGAGCCCTACGAGATCGGCAGCGACAAGAAGACCACGACGGCCTGGGCCGACGGCCTGCAGGCCCAGTCGGCCAACAAGGATTTTCGCGTCAAGGTCGGCGGCCGCACGCAGGTCGACGCGGTCGCATTCTCGGCCGGGCCAGGTCCGAGCGGGCAGCCGAACCAGGGGGGGCTCGATCCCGAACTCGCCGACACCGTGGACTTCCGCCGGGCCCGGTTTCGCGTCGAGGGCCGGATGTACGAGTTCTACGACTTCGCCTGCGAGTACGACTTCGTCAACCAGATCAACATCAACAACGAGGTCTTTCCCACCGAACGTGACTCGGGCCCGTTGACGGCCGTCACCGACCTGTGGATGCAGCTCCGCGAGCTCCCGCTCCTGGGCACCGTTCGCGTCGGCAACCAGAAAGACCCCTACGGCTACGAACACCTCACCAGCAGCCGGTTCCTCAACTTCATGGAACGCTCGTTCAGCCAGGACGCATTCGAGGGGCCGTTCAACAACGGCTTCGTGCCCGGCATCCAGATCATGAACAGCACCGAGGACGGACGCATCGGCTGGCAGGTGGGTGAGTTCAAGAACACGACGAATCCTTTCGGTTTCTCGAACTCCAGCGGCGGCAGCATGACCGTCGGGCGGATCGTCTTCCTGCCGATCATCGAGGACGAGGGGCGCAAGTTGCTCCATGTCGCGGTCGCGGGCCGGACGATGGAGCCGCGCCGGACCTACACCAGGTTCGACCCCGTCACGGGCCTGCCGCTCGGCGACCCGATCAACGCCGTCCGCTTCCGCAGCCGCGGCGACATCCGCAACGGTACGCCGGGGCCGTTGAACTCGATCTACGCCGACACGGGACTCCTCCAGGGAACCTGGCAGAACATGATCGGCCTGGAACTCGTGGGCAACAACGGCCCCTGGTCGTTCCAGTCGGAATACTTCGGCTCCTGGCTCTACAATGCCCGCACCACGAACGCCGGCCCCTACGTGACCAACGGGTATCAGCCCGCGCCCGGCACCAGGGTGGGAACCGTCTACTACCAGGGAGCCTACGCCGAGGTGCTCTACTTCCTCACCGGTGAGAGCAGGACGTATTCTCAGATCGAGTACCGGTTCGACCGCGTCGTGCCGCACAACAACTTCTACCTCGTGCGCGGCGCCGGCCCCCGCGGCCGCTTCGCCCTCAGCGATGGGGCCTGGCAGGTGGGCCTGCGGTACAACTATCTCTGTTTGAACGACGGCGAGGTCAACGGCGGCGTCCTCAACGGCTTGACGCTCGGCCTCAACTGGTTCTTCAACCCGAACGCCAAGCTCCAGTTCAACTACGACTGCACCTACCGCGACTTCGCGAGCACGCCCTGGAACAAGAACGGCACGCCCGGCACGAGCTACGAAGGGAGCGGCTGGATCCACGGCTTCGGCACCCGGCTGGCCTTCGATTTCTGAGCAGTTCCCCGACCGATTCCCCGCGGAGACAGCGACCATGCGCACGATCCTCCTGGCCGGCTTGGCCGGCCTTGCCCTCGCCATCGGCCTCGAATGTGCATGGGCGGCCGGGAGCGGCGGACATCGGAGTTGCACCGACGTCGGCTGCCCGGCCTGCGTGCCGGTCTGCCGGGGCTCGTGGAAGGAGGAGAAGACGAAGAAACCCGCCTACTCCATGAAGTGCGAATATGCCTGCGCCCGCGGCCGCGACTCCTGGCACGCCCCCGAGCCTGAATGCCGCTGCACGCCCCCCTGCGGCAACGTGTTCGTCAAGAAGCGGCTCTACAAGACAGACGGACGCGAGAAGGTTGAGAAGGTGCCGAAGTACGAGGTGCAGATGGTGCCGGCGCCGGCGACCTGCGGCGATGAAGGCTGCTGCTGGTGGAACCCGTTTGCGCTCCTCTTCGGCGGCCGCTGACGCCGCCCCGGCGCGAGGCACGATGGCATCGCTCCCCGAGATCGGCTCGCGACCCCCGGACCGTTGCGCGGCGGGAATCGTCTTCGCGCTCGCCATCGAAGCTGATGCATTTGATCGACTGGCCGCCGGCAGGATCGAGACCCGGGCGGCCGACCTGACGATCGTCGAGGGCAAGGTCGCGGAACGGCGCGTGGTGTGGTGCGTCTCAGGAGTCGGCAGGGCCGCGGCGATGCGGGCGGCCGAACGACTCGTCGCCGGCCACCGGCCGCGGCTGCTCGTGACGGCAGGGTTCGCAGGTGGACTCGTGCCGGGACTCACGCGGGGCAGCGTCGTCCGTCCCGACCGCGTGGTAACGGCCGCCGGCGAGGCGGCGCTGCCACTGCTGCCGGATACCGCCGGGGATGGCGGACACGCCAGGCCGCTCACGATCGTCACGGCGGATGAAATCCAGTCGACCGCGGCCGCGAAGCGGAACCTGGCCGCCAGCAGCGGCGGGCAGCTCGTCGACATGGAAACGCATGCGGTGGCCGCCGTGGCCGCGGCCGCCGGGCTGCCTTGCGCGGCGCTGCGGGTGATCTCGGACGATGCCACACAGGACCTTCCCGCCGAGGTCGCGCGCCTGACGCGACCGCAGCCGACACTGCGCCGGCTGGGGGCCGCCCTGGCAACGATCGGCCGCCGGCCCGGTGCCGCCGTCGACTTGTGGCGACTCTACGAGCACGCCGTCGTGGACGCGCGCAGACTCGCCGCGGCCCTCGCGGCACTCTGTCGCTCGCTCCCGCCCTGATTCAAGTGACGTGACTCAGGCGGCGTGATTCGGCGGCGCGTCGCGCGGTCAGCCGGCGACGAGCCGCACGAGCGGCCCCCGCGGCAGGTCGTCGACCAACGCCCGAAAGGGCCTGCCGGCGGCGGCCGCCAGGGCCTCGGCCGCGATCCGGCCACTCCGGACCGCGCCCTCCATCGTCGATGGCCAGCCTGTGGCGGTCCAATCTCCGGCCAGAAACAGCCCTGGCACGCGGGTGGCGGCCGGCGGCCGCACGGCCTCCACGCCAGGCCGAACGGAGAGCACGGCCGTCGGATCGGTGACGATCCGGGACTCCAGCAGCCGGGCGTCACGGGCGGCCGGAAACACGTCCCTGATCTCGGCGACGACGCGGTCGAGAACCGCGTCGCGGTCGCCGCCGAGCAGGTCGCGGGAGGCGCTGATCACGACCTGGCAGTGCCCCGGGCTGTCACCGCGAAATGCCCACTGCGACACCCGGCCCACGAGCACGGCGTGCGGCAGGTCGATGACGTCGCGGTCGAACCAGAGGTGCACCGCCGTGATCGGCGAGCCGACGAGCCGTTCGTCCGCGGCTGGCACGATGTCGGGAAGCAGCCGTGCGGCCGCCCGCCAGGGAAGGGCGACGATCGCGGCAGCGCAGGGGAACGTTGCGTCGGCGGCCCGGATCGCCATCACGCGCCCGCCCGGATCACGATCGATGCCCGTCACCGTCCGCCCCGTGAGCACGCGGGCACCGCGACTCTCGAGCCAGGCCACGAGCCGCACGCCGAACAGGTCTCCGAGCGGCGCACGCGGCACGTGCAGGTCGGCGGCCCGGGGATGGGCGAGGAAACCGTCGACGACGACCTTGCGGGCCGCGGACACGCTCACGAGATCGATCGATTCGCCCAAAGCGCTCTCCAGCACCGGCTGCCAGAAGAGCCTGATCACGGTCTCCGGCTGGCCTGTCATCCGCAGCCAGGTGACCGCGGTCCGCCCCGCGTCGCTGTCGGCGCCGCGATGTCGGGCCAGCCGGAGCCTGCCGAACGCCAGCCGCATCTTCTCCCGGAGCGTGAAGTGCTTCATGCCGAAGAGCAGGGGGGCGAGGTGGAGCGGTGCCGGCAGCCGGCGTGACGGCGTGCATGCCGCCCGGTCGCCATCCGGGCCGATGAACCATAACGTCCGGTCGCACCGCAGGTCGTCCGCCAGGCCGGCCCGGTCGCAAAGGTCGAGAAAATTCGTGCAGCAGCCCATGGCGACGTGCTGGCAGGCATCGACGAGTCCGCCGCCGAGCGGATCCTCGAACGAGGCCGCCCGGCCTCCGGAGCGGCGCCGGGCCTCGAGAAGGGTGACGGCAAAGCCCGCCTCGACGAGCGCCGCCGCGGCCGCCAAGCCGGCCAGGCCGCAGCCGACGACGATGACCGACGCCGGATCGGCGTTTTCAGCGGGCATGGTGGCAGCGTTCACGATGCAGCTCCGATACGGTGCAGGTTTTCAGCGCTACCGGCGCGGCGACGGCGGCCCGAGCAGGACCGTCGCCGCCACGGCCGCGAGCATCCGCGGCCGCGCGGGCCGCACACGCCGGGTGAAAATCGCCGTTCCGGCCCGCTCCACCGCGCGAAACAGCGACCGGTAGCCGCCGAGCATGGCACGGAACACGATCCGGCCGTCGGTGGAGAGCATCCGATCGAGGCGGCCGGCCCGGGCATAGAGATCGAGGGTCCGGGACCGTTCCAGCGCGGCCAGCCGGGCGAATTCGGGACCGATTCGGCCCCGGCGCAGGTCGTCGGCCGTGCAGCCGCAGGCCGCGATGTCCTCCTGCGGCAGGTAGATCCGGCCGCGGCCCAGGTCCTCCGGAATGTCGCGCAGGATGTTGGTCATTTGGAATGCCAGGCCGCAGTCGTGCGCGGCAGCGTTCGCGGCGTCGACGGTGAACCCCCAGACATGGATCGCGGCCACTCCCACGGCCCCGGCCACGCGTTGACAGTACTCCGTCAATCCGGCGAACGTCGCGTATTCGGTCCGGTCGAGGTCCATCCGCACGCCGTCGAGGATGTCGCGGATGCAGGACGCGGGGACGGCGAACCGACGGACTGTGTCTGCCAGCGCCCGGAGCACAGGATCCGCTTCCGGCCCGCCGGCGAGCGCCGTCGCGGTCCGCTCCGCGAAGGCGTCAAGTTCGCGCCGTGCCGTGGCCTGGTCGGTCGCATCGTCGACGACATCGTCCGCCAGCCGGCAGAAGGCGTAGAGCGCGGTCGTGCCCCGACGCTTCGCGGGAGGGAGAAGACGGATCGGCAGGGCGAACGTCGAGCCGGAGCGGCGCAGGACGGCGGCGCAGGCGGCGTGATCGTGGTCCAGCGTGACCGACCGGTTCATGCACCGCTCCAGCCGGGAGCGAGCCGGCATTCGATCCAGGCTCGCCCTGCAAGGGCGAGTTTCGTCCAGCGACCGACGGTCGGCCGGCGGGACAGCGTGTCGCAGCCCGCCCGCTCGATCGCGGCGGCGATCGCCCGACCGCCGCCGAGGAACATTCGGATCGCCGGCCGCAATGCCGTCGGCGCACGGCCGACGAGCGGCGCACCGGCGGCAAACTGTTCCCGGGCCCAGGCCAGTTCCTCACGAACGAGCGCCCTGAGGGCCGCCGGGGCGGCGGGCAAGTCGAGCATCGACTCGTCGACGCCGAACCGCCGCATGTCGTCGGCCGGCAGGTAGACGCGGCCGGCGATCCTGTCTCGCTTCAGGTCCTGCCAGAAGTTGACCAGTTGCAGTCCGGTGCAGATGGCATCGGACATGGCGACGAGCGCGGGCTCACGACAGCCCTCGAGGGCGAGCACGATGCGACCGACGGGGTCGGCGGACCTGCGGCAGTAGTCGAGGAGTTCGGCACGCGTGGCATAGCGGGTGCGGACCTGGTCTTGGCGAAAGGCGTCGATCAGGTCGGCGAACGGTTCACTCGTCAGCCCGGTTACGCTGGCGGTCGCCGCCAGGGCGACGAAAATCGGATGCGCCGCCCGGCCCGCGAAACACTCCTCCAACTGCCGCTGCCAGACGGCCAGCCGGCGATCCGCCTCCGCCGGAGCGCCGGTCTCGTCGGCGAGATCGTCGCTCCAGCGGGCGAAGGCGTAGACGGTGGCCAGATGCTGCCGGAGCCGCGCCGGCACGAGCCGCGTCGCCACGGTGAAGTTCTCGTAGTGCCGGGCGGCGACGTCCCGGCAGAAGGCCTCCGCCGCGGCACGATCGGTGCCGGCGGGGACCGCGGCCTGCTCCCAGGCCGCCGGATCGCGCCGGGCGGCCTGCACCCGCGGACTTCCGCCGACGGTCGTCGATTCGGCTGCCATGACTGGACGGATCCTGCGTCTCCGGGCACCGGCTCACTGGCCGGGTCGTGCACCGTTCACTACGATGCCTGCGGTTCGCGAACACGCTGTTGTACCCTACTCGCTCGGACGCCTCCATGAAGATCCTTCTCGCCAGTCCCCGTGGATTCTGTGCCGGCGTGAACATGGCGATCGAGACGCTGGAGACCGCGATCCGCCTCTACGGCACGCCGATCTACGTGTTCCACGAGATCGTGCACAACAAGCACGTCGTCGAGCGGTTCATCCGCGAGGGAGCGGTGTTCGTCGACGCCGTCGAGGAGGTGCCGGAGGGAGCGGTGCTGCTGTTTTCGGCCCACGGCGTGGCCCCGGAGGTCCGCAGCATCGCCGCCGCCCGCCGGCTGCGGGCGATCGACGCCACCTGCCCGCTCGTCACCAAGGTTCACCTCGAGGCGATCAAGTACGCAAAGGCGGGTTACCGTCTGATCCTCATCGGTCACGAGGGGCACGACGAGGTGATCGGCACGATGGGGCAGGCTCCGGATGCGTTCACGCTCGTGGAGACGGACGCGGAGGTCGACGCCCTGCCGTTCGGCCCCGACGACCGGCTGGCCTACCTGACCCAGACCACCCTTTCCGTGGACGACGCGTCGCGAATCATCGCCCGGTTGAAGGAACGATTTCCGCAGATCGTCGGGCCGCCGAAGGACGACATCTGCTACGCCACGCAGAACAGGCAGGAGGCGGTCCGGCTGCTCTCAGACGAAGCCGACCTGACGCTCGTGCTCGGCAGTCGCAACAGCTCCAACAGCCAGCGGCTCGCCGAGTTGGCCCGGGAGCGGGACATCCCCGCATACCTCATCGACGGCGCCGATGAAATCGACCCGGCCTGGTTCGAGGGCGTGAAGACGGTTGTGATCACGGCCGGGGCGAGCGCCCCGGAGAGCGTCGTCCAGGACTGCATCCGCTGGCTTCGGGAGCGGTTCAAGGCCACGGTCGAGGAGCGGACGATCCGCCACGAGGACGTCTACTTCCCGCTGCCGAAGGAACTGCGTGCCGCGGCCGCTGCAGTCCAGTTGCCGATGGCGTGAGTAGGCTCGGGGGAGATCCTCTCGAGCCAGTCTGCCGCCGCAGGATGCGGCGATTGCCGACCGGCGAAAACCTCGGCTTTTCGACGGGGCGGCCAAGTGGCCAAAGGCCATGGATGGCTTTGGCCACGTACAGTCAGTGCGTCAACTTCTTGTAGCGGAAGCGGTGCGGCTCGTCGGCCTCGAGGCCCAGTCGCTCCCGCCGGCTGCGCTCGTAAACCTCGAAGTTCCCCTCGCAGACGTGGACGTAGCCGTCCCCCTCGAAGGCGATGATGTGCGTCGCCAGCCGGTCGAGGAACCAGCGGTCGTGGGTGATCACGACGACCGAGCCGGCGAAGCTGGTGATCCCTTCCTCGAGCGACCGCAGGGTGTCGACATCGAGGTCGTTCGTGGGCTCATCCAACAGCAGCAGGTTGGAGCCGCCGCGGAGGAGCTTGGCCAGATGGACGCGATTCCGCTCGCCCCCGGAAAGCGTTCCCACCTTCTTCTGTTGGTCTGGGCCCATGAAGTTGAACTTCGCCACGTAGCTGCGGGCGTTGACCGTCCGCTTGCCAAGTTCGATCGTGTCGTGGCCGCCGGAGATCTCCTCGAACACCGTCTTGTTCGGGTCGAGGGCGTCCCGGTTTTGGTCGACGTAGCCGATGTCCACGGTGGCCCCGACCGTGATCGAGCCGGTATCGGGCTTTTCGGCGCCGACGAGCATGCGGAAGAGCGTCGACTTGCCGGCGCCGTTGGGACCGATGATCCCCACGATGCCGCCGGGCGGGAGCCGGACAGACAGGTCTTCGAACAGCAGCTTGTCGCCGAAGGCCTTGGAGATTTTTTCCGCGTCGATCACCTGGTCGCCGAGCGGCCGGCTCGCCGGGATGAAGATCTCGACGTCCTGGTCGCGGACGGCGGCCTGCTCCGCGGCAAGTTTCTCGTAGGCGGCGAGCCGGGCCTTGCTCTTGGCCTGCCGGGCCTTGGGGGACATGCGCACCCATTCCAGTTCGCGGTCGAGCGTCTTCTGCCGGGCGCTGGCCTGCTTCTCCTCCAGTTCCAGCCGGGCCTTCTTCTGCTCCAGCCAGGCGGTGTAGTTGCCCTCGAAGGGGATGCCGCGGCCGTGATCGACCTCGAGGATCCACTTGGCGACGTTGTCGAGGAAGTAGCGGTCGTGCGTCACCGCCACCACCGTCCCGGCATATTCGGCGAGGTGCCGCTCCAGCCAGTTGACGCTCTCGGCATCGAGGTGGTTCGTCGGCTCGTCGAGGAGGAGCAGATCTGGCTTCTCCAGGAGCAGCCTGCACAGCGCGATCCGGCGCCGCTCGCCGCCGGAGAGTTTTTCCACGCCCCAGTCGCTGGGGGGCAGGTTCATCGCGTCCATGGCGATCTCCACCTGCCGGTCCAGATCCCAGAGGTTCTTGGCATCGATTTCGTCCTGGACGGCCGCCTGCTCGGCGAGCAGCTTTTCCATCTCCGCGTCGGAGAGCGCCTCCCCGAACCGGGCGTTGATCGCCTCGTAGCGGCGCAGCACGGCCCGGGCCTGGTCGACGCCATCCATGACGTTCTCGAACACCGTCTTCTTGGGGTCGAGCCGGGGTTCCTGCTCGAGATACCCGACGGTGTATCCCTCGGCGAGCCGGGCCTCGCCGTCATACTCCCGGTCGATACCCGCCATGATCTTCATCAGGGTGCTCTTGCCGGCGCCGTTGCGGCCGAGCAGGCCGATCTTGGCTCCCGGATAGAAGGCGAGGTTGATGTTCTTGAGCAGCTCGCGCTGGCCGAACTTCTTGTTCAGGTCGGAAATTTGGAAAATGAAGGCGGGGCCCATCGATCGATTCATCGCTCCTGCGGGGTGATCCGAGTCCGGCATTCTATCACGGACGCCCGCCCGTGCGGCGGCCTGCATGCGCCGGTCTCGTTGCAGCCGGGCAGGGGATGCCCTATTATTCCAGGCCGTTTCCCTGATCGTCGTCGAGGAGTTTTTTACATGGCCGACTACGTGCATCCCGAGGTGCTGGTTCCCACCGCCTGGGTCGCGGAGCATCTCTCCGATCCCGCCGTGCGGATCGTCGAGTCGGACGAGGACCGGGCTCTGTACACCATGGGACACGTCCCGGGGGCCGTAGAAATCGACTGGGCCGTCGACCTTCAGTGCCCGGTCGTCCGCGACTACATCGACCGGACCGCCTTCGAAAAACTCTGCGTCGACAAGGGCATCTCCAACGACACGACGGTCGTTTTCTACGGCGACAAGAACAACTGGTGGGCCTGCTACGCTTTCTGGGTGTTCAAACTCTACGGCCACAAGGACTGCCGGATCATGAACGGCGGCCGGAAACGCTGGGAACTCGACGGCCGGGGCTGGTCGACCGACCGCGTCTCGTATCCCGCCGGACGGTACACGGCGACCGAGCAGGACGGCTCGATCCGGGCCCTGCGGGAGGAGGTCCTCAAGCACTGCAAGGGGGGGAAGCAACTGCTCGACGTCCGCTCGCCCGAGGAATACCGGGGGGAGCGGATGCACATGCCCGACTACCCCAACGAGGGCGCCGTCCGCGGCGGCCACATTCCCGGCGCCCTCAACGTGCCCTGGCCCTGGAACTGCAATGAGGACGGGACGTTCAAGCCGGTCAAGGAACTTGAAAAGCTCTACATCAAGGAACTGCGGATGAAACGCCGGTCACCGACGATCGCCTACTGCCGGATCGGCGAGCGGTCGAGCCTGACCTGGTTCGTCCTCACCTACCTGCTCGGCTTCGGCAACGTGAAGAATTACGACGGCTCCTGGCTGGAGTGGGGCAACGCCGTCCGCGTCCCGATCGCCAAGGGGGCCGAGCCTGGGGGTGCGACGTCGCCTGCCGCCTCCGCCGCCCATGCGTAGCGACCGATGAGCGTCAGCGACAAGGTCGAGGAGATCGTCGGCGAGTTCGCCGAACTCGACGGCCGCGAAAAACTCGAACTGCTCGTGGATTACGCCAACGGGCTGCCGCCGCTGCCGCCCGCCTACGAGGCCCGGAAGGCGGTCGAAGACCGGCGGGTGCATGAGTGCCAGACGCCCGTCTTCCTCTGGACGGAGTGCGACGCGGGCAAGGCCCGGCTCGTGGCCGAGGTCGCTCCCGAAGCGCCCACCGTCAAGGGGTTCGTCGCGATCCTCGCGGCCGCGGTGAACGGCCGCCCCGTGGAGGAGGTGGCGGCGATCCCCGACGACCTGCTCGACCGGATCGGCCTCGCCCCGGTGCTCGGCATCCTTCGGGCCCGTGGCCTGCAGGCGATCACGGCCCGGATCAAGCGCGGGCTGATCGCGGCCGCGGCCTCCGGCTGAAGCGACGAGTTCACTCTTCCGGAGAATCTCCCTCGTGTCACCTGCCGAACAAGTCGTCGCCGGCATCGATCTCGGCGGCACCGCGATCAACTACACATTCCTCGACGAGCGCGGACAGTTTCTTTTCGAGGGTCTCTGCGAGCATCCCGCCCGCAGCGTGGAGGGGCCCGACGTCTGCCTGGGGCAGATCGTCACCGGGCTGCGGATCGCGGCCGACCGGTCGGGACTGCCCCTGGAAAAACTCGTGGCCGTGGGACTCGACACGCCGGGGCCGGCGAGTGGCACGGGCGTCCTCAGCCGGCGCGGCTCGACGAACTTCGTCCATCCCGAGTGTGCCGGCTTCGACATCCGCGCCGGCCTGGAGCGGCGGCTCGGCCTGCCGGTCACCTACCTGACCGACGGCAACGCCGCCGCGCTCTGGGGGCACGTCTCGATCTTCGGCTCCGAGAACGACGCCACGAGCATCTCGGCGATCCTCGGCACCGGCCTCGGCGGCGGCGTGATCACGGGGGGCCGGGTGGTGACCGGCCGCAACGGGTTTGGCGGCGAGCTTGGTCATGTGCTCCTCCCCTGGACGGCGATCCCCGGCCTCGAAGGGCTTTCCCCCGCGTGCAACTGCGGCCGCACCGGGGACCTCGAATCCCTCTGCTCGCTGACCGCGATCCGGAGGACGCTCCTGCCTCATTTTCTCGCCCGCCGCCCCGACCACCCGCTGGCAAAGGAGACCGATCCGGCCGTGGCTGCGAAGCAGGTCCGCGGCCTTGCGGAACGTGGCGACGAACTCTGCCGGGAGATCTTTCGGGTCCAGGCCCGGGCGCTCGGCCTGTTCTTCGACGAGATGATCAACGTCTTCGATCCGGACGCGCTCATCGTGGGAGGCGGGGCGGTGGAGACCGACGAGGCGTTTCGGCAATGGTTTCTCGCCGAGATCCGCGCCGGCATGCCCACCCAGCGGGAGGAGCAGGCCGAACTGCCGATCCACGTCATGCCGGCCGGCGACACGGCCGGCGCCCGCGGCGCCGCCCTCGACGCCGCCCGGTTCGTCCGCGAGCGCTGACCCAGGGCAATCGCATCTTCTGAGAGCGGCACAAGTATTGCGGTGAGTCGTCGAAAGGCAAGCGGGCGGCGGTGGCCGCACGCCACCTGGCCTTTGTCATGGAGGACGACTTGTGATTGTTTCAACGACGCCTGTAATTC
>JBKDUV010000295.1:0-6120 GCA_046339335.1 Planctomycetia bacterium
GTCGAGTTCGAACCGCCGTTCGGCGAGGCTCGTGAACTGCGCGATCGCCGTCTGAATCGCCCCCAGCGCGAGCATCGCGCCGACGAGCACGGCGAGAAAGCGCCGCTCGCTGCCGCCGCGGGCCGCCATCCACAGGCTGCGGGCGAATCCGCCCACGTCGCCCGACCGGCCCCCGTCCTCGCCCCGCACCACGCCGACGCCAAACCGGGCACACGCGGCCGGAACCGAAAACAGGAGCCACCACGCGGCCGTTGCCAGGAACGCCGCCTGCAGGCTGCCAGCCATCGTCAGCCCGAGCCGGTCACGGGCCGCGACGATCGCCGTGGCGCCGACCAGCGCGATCGCCCCGCCGGCGTATCCGGCTGCAAACCCCTGCGCCGAAAGCCGGTCGGCATCGTGGCTTCCGGCAATCCGCGGCAGCAGGCTGCCGGTGAAGACCTGCGTGAGGTCGAATCCGACACAGGCTGCGATGACCGCCGCCACCACGAGGCCGCCCGCCGCCGCCGGCACTGCGGCCAAGGCGACGAGGCCGCCCGCTCCGACGAGCGTGCCGACGAGAACCGCCCGCTGGTGGCCGTCGCTGCGGTCGGCCCACGACGCGGAACCGGAGGTGATGACCGCCGAGACGAGCATCGCCACGGCCAGCGTCCATGCCCAGATGACGTCGGCCTCGAGGCCCCAGCCGCCTTCGGGCATGGCGACGCGCTTGAAGTACGCGACGACCAGCGTGATCAGCACGGTGGAGAAACCGCTCGCCGCCCAGTCGAGCAGGACCCAGGCGATGCGGGCGAAGCGGGCGTCACGATCGGGGTTGCTCCGGCCGTCGCCGACTCCCGCAGTCACGGCGTCGACGCGAACGATGCGTGTGTCGGATGACTCATGGTCGTGTCGTTGTAGCCCCGGCATCCCCTGGGATGCAACGGGCCGCATCACGTGGCGTCGCGTCGCACCCGGCCGGCTCTGGCCGACCGCCACGGGGATTCGCCTCCGGGCAACGGCTCGGCTCTAATGCTGCGACGGGCCCCGAGCGAGGTCGGGACCGATTCCCTGGAGGCGACGACATGCAAGACATCCACACGTTGTCCGGTTGCGTCCCTGCGACAGCTCTCGACGCAGGACGGCGTTCGTTCCTGGCCGCGGCAGCCACCGGGCTGGCGGCCGCGGTCAACGCGACCGCCCGTGGCCGCGACTTCGGTCCCGATGCCCCGCCCGTCCGCTATCCCGATCCCGACATCATCGCGCTCGACGAGCGGTTCAAGAAGTACCTGCTGGGCAACACCCACATTCAACGGCTCTATCACAGCAAGGAGATGCTCTGGGCCGAAGGGCCGGCCTGGAATGCCGTCGGCCGCTACCTGGTGTGGAGCGACATCCCCAACGACGTCCAGATGCGCTGGCTCGAAGAGGACGGGCACGTCAGCCGGTTCCGCAGCCCGGCCGGCAACAGCAACGGCAACACCTTCGATTTTCAGGGCCGGCAGATTTCCTTCGAGCATGCCACGCGCAGCGTGGTCCGCTACGAGCATGATGGCACGAAGACCGTGCTCGCCGACCGCTTCGACGGCAAGCCCTTCAACGCCCCCAACGACGGCGCGGTTCACCCCAACGGCGACGTCTGGTTCACCGACCCGGGCTACGGCAGCCTGATGAACTACGAGGGCAATGCGGCCGGCAACGGTTCGCCGCAGCCGTATCGCAAGGAGGCGATCTATCGGATCGACGCCGCGAGCGGCAAGGTTTTCCAGGTGAGCGACGAGCTCTTCAAGCCGAACGGACTCTGCTTCTCTCCCGACTACAGGAAGCTCTACGTCGCCGACACGGGCGCGTCGCACTACCCGAACGCGCGGGCGATGATCAAGGTCTGGGACGTCGCCGACGAAAAGACACTGGTCAAGGGGCGGGAATTCGCCTCGATGGAACTGGAGGTCGGCGGCAAGAAGCTGGCCGGTCTGGCCGATGGCATCCGGGCCGACGTCCACGGCAACGTCTGGGCGAGCGCGGGCTGGGCCGGCCCGGGCTACGACGGCGTGCACATCTTCGCGTCGGACGGCACGCGGATCGGCCAGGTCCGTCTGCCCGAGATCTGCGCCAACGTCTGCTTCGGCGGCCGGAAGCGCAACCGGCTGTTCATGGCCGGCAGCCAATCGCTGTACGCCGCCTACTTCGAGACGCGGGGGGCGCACATCTGCTAACCGGCCCGGGACTGCGTCAGCGGGCGACGAACCGGGCGATCTCGAACCCCAGGCTGGAGATCCCGATCGCGAACAGGAGCAGCACGCTGGCCCACAGGCCGACGTCGAACCAGACGCCGCTGCGCAGTTCCGGCCGCGACCGGACATAGCGGAAGTACAACGCGGCGAACCCGAGCATCGGCAGCATCACGGCCTGCGCCGAGCCACTGAGCAGCACCAGCCACGCCGGCTCGGGCAGGATCCAGTAGACGAGCAGGCAGAGCAGCGGAAACAGGCCGCTGAGAACGTGGGTGCTGCGGGTCTGCGTCGCCGGTCCGGTCCCGATCAGACCGAGGACCGTCAGCGCGTCGGTGAAGGCGCGGGCGTTGCTGGCGTTGGCGACGAAGAAGGTGGAATAGAGGACGAAGAACGCGCCGACGAGATAGATCGGAGGCGCCCAGGCGCCGAGGAACGGCTCGTACATCACCGACAGCGTCTGGATCAGGTTCGAGCTTTCGGGAACGATGCCGGTGCGAAACAGGATCCCGGCGCCGAGCGCGAAGAATCCCAGCGTGGCGGTCGTGTAGATGAGCATCGATACCCAGATGTCGACCATCATCACCCGCAGCCAGCCCTTGGCCCGCCGAACCCAGTCGGGCGAGCCGTCGTCGGGGCCGGTGAACCGTGCATAACCCTTTTCCAGGCACCAGTACGGATACTGGATCAATTCCGCAGATCCGACGCCGATGATCCCGACCGTCGCCAAAGCCATGGCGATCGGCGCCTGCTTCTCCCCCGTTGGCAGTCCGAACGACAGGCCGCGGATCCAGTCACCGGTCGGAATCGCCCAGGCCGGCATCGACTGCATGCCGACGACCGTCACGAGGGTGACGAGCGTGAAGATGGCCACCATGGCGGTGGCCGCGGACTGAATCAGGCCGTAACTGCCGTAGATCAGCATCACCGACGTCACCAGGGCGATCGGGATCGCCCACAGCCGATCGTCGATGGGCCGCGGCAGTGCGGCGGCCGCCTTCCCGTTCCCGTACCGCTGCACGTAGTCCTGCCGGGCGCGTTCCAACTCCGCGACGCGGTCCGACTCCGGGGCTGCGACGGCAGGTGCCGCGGCCTGCACCGCGACGCGGTCGACCTTCAGCCGCGCTTCGAGCGTTCCGATCCGCTGGAACTCGGCCCCCTGCTGCGTCAGCGGCCTGACCAGCGCCAGCACCTGCCCCACACCGCCGGCGATGCCCCCAAGTTGCCCGATGCTGCAGATCCACATGAAGAACCAGTACCAGACCAGCCAGTTGCCGCCACGCCACAGCCGCGGCCCGGGAATCAGGTTCAACGCCGAGAGTGGAGGCGTGCCGGTGGCGATGGTGAAGCGACCGATCTCGATCTGGGCGAACACCTTGACGACGCACCCGAGCACGATCAGCCAGAGCAGCACGAGCCCCGACCGGGCGCCGGTCAGAGTGGTGGCGATCAGTTCGCCGCTGCCGACGATCGAGGCGGCGATGATCAGCCCCGGCCCGAGGTGGCTGACGATGCCCCGGGCGTCGCTCGGCGGCGGCACCGGTGCGCCGCCGCGTTGAGAGGAAGGTTTTCCGAGTGCCATCTGCCCGCCTTAGCAAGGATCGGACCACCAAGTAGAATCTTCTCCCGCAGACGTGCCGCTGCAACCCCGTGACTCCGCGGGGCCGCAGTTGCCGCGTCCCAAGCCCCGGCCGTGGCCAGCGGTCCGGCTTGACGAGCGATCCCGCCCCGAGGAACCGAGCATGAGTCGTCGTCCCCCCGCGTTGCGGCTCCACGCCGCCGACGACGTGGCCGTGTCACTGGAGCAGTTGATCCACGGGACGCGGCTCGCTGACCTCGGAGTCGACGTCGCCGGCCTGATTCCGCCCGGCCACAAGGTCGCCCTCCGCGACCTGGAGCCGGGCGCGGCGGTGCATCGCTACGGACAAATCATCGGCTTCGCCAGCCAGCCGATCCGCGCCGGCCAGCATGTCCACACCCACAACCTGGTGATGGGGGAGTTCGCCCGCGATCATGCCTGCGGCGCCGAGCCCTGCCCCGTGCCGGCCGCCGCTGCCACGGCCACGTTCGCCGGCATCGTCCGCCCCGATGGCCGGGTCGCCACCCGCAATTACATCGGCATCCTGACGAGCGTCAACTGCTCGGCCACCGTCGCCCGGGCCATCGCCGACCATTTCCGGCGTGACATCCATCCCGAAGCCCTGGCCGACTTTCCCAACGTCGACGGCGTCGTGGCATTGACCCACGGCGCCGGGTGTGCCGTCGATCCGCGCGGCGAGGGCCTGGCCGTGCTGCGGCGGACCCTGGGGGGCTACGCGAGCCATGCCAACTTCGCCGCGGTCCTCGTCGTGGGGCTGGGCTGCGAAACGAACCAGATCCCCGGCCTGCTCGAGACCCAGGGGCTGCACGAAGGCCCGCAGCTGCACACCTTCACGATCCAGGACACCGGGGGCACCACGAGGACGATCGCCCACGGCATCGCCCGCATCCGCGAGATGCTCCCTGCCGCCAACGACGTCGACCGCCAGCTCGTGCCGGCGTCGCACCTCATCGTGGGCCTGCAATGCGGCGGATCGGACGGCTATTCCGGCATCAGTGCCAACCCGGTGCTGGGCGCGGCGGTCGACCGGCTCGTGGCCGCCGGCGGCACGGCGATCCTCAGCGAGACGCCCGAGATCTACGGCGCCGAGCATCTGCTCACGCGTCGCGCCCGCACGGCCGACGTCGGCCGCGCACTGCTGGCCCGCATCGAATGGTGGGACCGGTATTGCAAGCAGCACGGAGCCGAGATGGACAACAATCCATCGGCCGGAAACAAGGCCGGCGGCCTGACGACCGTGCTCGAGAAGAGCCTCGGAGGAATCGCCAAGGCCGGGAGCAGCACTCTCAACGCGGTCTACGAATACGCCGAGCCGGTCCGTGAACGGGGCCTCGTGTTCATGGACACGCCGGGCTACGACCCGATCTCGGCCACCGGCCAGGTGGCCGGCGGGGCCACGCTGATCTGCTTCACGACGGGCCGCGGCTCGGCCTACGGCTGTGCGCCCAGCCCGAGCATCAAGCTGGCCACCAACACCGCGCTCTGGCTGCGGCAGCGTGACGACATGGACGTCAACTGCGGCGGGGTGCTCGATGGCACCCACGGCATCGACGAGCTCGGCGAGACGGTCTTCCAGCTGATGCTGGCCACGGCATCCGGGCAGCGGTCACGCAGCGAAGTCCACGGCTACGGCCAGAACGAATTCGTCCCCTGGCAGCTGAGCGTCATCACCTGACGGCCGGCCGCCGCCACCGAGGATCACTCCCGTGCCGGCAACACCCCGCTATCGCGGCCTGTTTCCAGTCGTCCCCACCACTTTCACGCCCGACGGCGGCCTCGACCTCGCGAGCCAGCGCCGGGCGGTCGATTTCATGATCGACGCCGGCAGCGACGGCCTGTGCATCCTCGCCAATTTCAGCGAACAGTTCCTCCTCGCCGACGAGGAGCGGGAGATCCTCGCCCGCACGGTGCTGGAGCACGTGGCCGGACGTGTGCCCGTGATCGTCACCACCACCCACTTCAGCACCGCGGTGTGTGCCGCCCGCAGCCGGCGGGCGCAGGAGATGGGAGCCGCCATGGTGATGATCATGCCCCCTTACCACGGGGCGACGTTCCGCGTTTCCGAGGGGCAGATCTTCGAGTTCTATGACCGCGTCTCCGCGGCGATCGACATCCCGATCATGGTTCAGGACGCCCCGGCGGCCGGCACGCCGATGACCGCGGCCTTCCTCGCCCGCATGGCCCGCGAGATCGGGCACCTCGCCTACTTCAAGATCGAGGTGCCGGGCGCCGCGGTCAAGCTGCGGGAAATGATCCGCCTCGGCGGCGCCGCCGTCGAGGGACCGTGGGACGGCGAGGAGGCGATCACGCTGA
>JBKDUV010000296.1:0-2978 GCA_046339335.1 Planctomycetia bacterium
GATCACCACGGCGCTGCCGGGCACGAGATTGGCGTTGTCGACGTTCAGGCTGCCGATTGCAACCTGCCCGTAGACTCCGTCCACGAGCACGCCGAGGTTCTGCCGACTTGTGATGTCGACGGTATTGAACTTGATCGTGTCGGTCGCCGGCGGCGACACGGTGTCGGTGATCGAGAGCGACGTGCCGGCCGCCCCGACGATCGACGTCGCCCCGAGAACCGTCAGGTTGCTATTGAGGTTGTTGAGGCGGATGCCGTTGGACACCGAGTCGGTGCTCGCCAGGCTCAGGAACGTGAATCCGCTGCCGGCGATGACGGCCGTCGTGCCCAGCGTGTTCTCCAGGTCGATCGCGGCCCCGCCGGCAGCGGTGATCGAGGCCGGGTTATTGAAGTTGATCGTGCCCCCGTTGCGGGCCACGAGCCCCGCGCCGTCTACCGTGACGACGCTGAGCGAGTCGAAGGAATAGGCCGTGGCCGGCGACGGCGTCGTGGCGTTCGTGATGTTGACGCCGGTCGAACCGTTCTTGATTTCGGAAACCTTGGTGGTGCCGAAGTTGGCGGTGAAACCGGGGAGGTTGTTGACGGCATTGATGCCGTTGCCCGTCGGTGCCTCGATCTTGGTGGTCGTGATCGCGACGGACCCGCTCGTCTCCGTGATGTCGATGCCGGTGCCGACGCTCTTCGCGGACGTGGCCGAGGCGAGGGTCACGTCGACGTCGGCATTGTTGGCCGCGATGGCGGCGCCGCCGGTGGCGGTGATCGAGCCGCCGGTAGTCGTCACGCCCGCCGTCTGGACGACGAGGCCATTGCCGTCGGCCGTCTTGACGTTCACCGTGCCGAGGCTGACCGAGGCGGACGAGAGCGAGTTGTTTTGCAGCACGATGCCGTCGGCCGCGGCGCCCGCGGCCGTCGACACGGTCGGGGTCGGCACCGAGACGGTCAGGCTGGGTGAGTTCTTCACGACCACGGCGTCCCCCTGAGAGTCGGTGACCGACAGGCTCTGGGTCGCGGTGAAGTCGCCCGCCACCGCGTCGAGGAGCACGCCGTTGCCGGGGCTCTTGTCGCTGGACACGGTGGAGAAGGTGACGCCGGCGTCGGCGACCTTGGTCATCGACACCGCCGGCGCGTTCACCACGTTGACGCTGCTCTTGCCGGTCACGTCGACGGTGTTGACGTTGCTGGCGAGAAAGCCGGTCGCCGTGTTGCTGTTGTCGGTGAGCGCGATCGTCAGGTTGTTGAACTGCGAACTGCCGCCGTTGCCCTGCAGCTTGACGCCCGCATGGCCGCTGACGCAGCCGGTGCCGGAAGCCAGGATCTGCACGTCGTTGAATTTCTGCGTGCCCGGGCTGTTGATAACGGCGATCCCGTTCTCGGCGCTCTTGATGATGGTGGACGTGGTGCCGGGCACCTTGCTCTGCACGGTGACGTCGCCGGCGGCGTTTTCCACGAGGATGCCGGTGCCGTTTTCGATGAACGGCTTGCCGGCCTGAGCCACCAGCGTGACGGAGCCGGCGGTCGTGTCGTTGACGTGCAGCATGTGGCCGTTGTTGTTGACGATCGTGCCCTCGGAGAACGTGACCTGCGGGGAGCCGCCGTCCACGAGCACGGAGCCGTTCGACATCGTCCAATCCTTCGACGTCGAGCCGGTCACGACCACCTTGCCGATGTTGACCGCCTGGAAGTCGGCCTTGCCGGTGGCGGCTGTGATGGCGATGCCCTGCGTCGGGCCCACGTGGCCCGGGCCGCGGTAGATGTCGATGTTGGTCGCCAGCGCCGGCCGCTCGGGACTCGACAGGCTGCCGGATGGTCCCGGCCCGGCGATGCCGATCGCCGAGTTGATGATCGAGAAGTTGCTCGTCCGCAGGCCGTCGGCGAGGGTGATGCTGGCACCGAGCGGATTGCTGAGCACCGGCCGGCCGTTGGTCGCGACGGCGATGTCGAGCGGTCCGCAGCAGATCGTGGGAATCGCAAACGCCGCGCCGTCGCCGATGAAGTACTGGTTGGCGGCCAGGGGCACGAAGTTGTCCGCATAGCCGTTGCTGACCACGCCCGTCGTCGGGTTGTAGGTGCTCAGTCCGCGGTTGACGAGGACGATGTCGTAGGGATTGGTGGCGGCGGCGTTGGCCTCCGCGATGGTCAGGAACGGGGCCTCCGCACTGCCGTTGCCGGTCGCGTTTCCGGCGTTGTTGACGTGGAACGCCCGCCACCGACCGCCTGTGGCCGGATTGAGGGCGAAGACCGGCGTCTGGTGGGCGCGGACGATGTGTTCGTTGCGCATCATCGGCTGTTCCATCTGGTCGGGCACGTTCCGGCGCCGGCTGCCCCCCATCCGGTAGGTGAGCCGGGCGAAGCCTGTCCAGTCGAAGTAGCTGTCGTTGTTGCCCTGGAGGGAGAAGTCCCAGTTGTTCGCGAACGTCATGTCGAGCCGGGTGTAGACGCCGCCGAACCAGGGGACGACGTCCTTGCCGGTCTGCGGACCGACCGACCAGTCGTACCGCGAGTTGCCCAGGGCGTAGCCGCCGACGCTGATCATGCCCGCCCAGTCCGACAGGCCCGGAATGTAGGCGCCCACCTCGAGATCGGCCCCCGAGAGGGCGGTGTCGAGGCCGTACTGGCACATCACGAAATTCTGATAGAACGGCGAGCCCGGCGCACCTGCCGTGTAGGCCGTCGTGCCGACCGGCATGTAGCCGTTGGAGCGGAAGTTGCCGAAGTCAGTGAGCCACTCGCCGCTGACGCCAATCTGGTTGTAGGAATGGCCGAACTGGCCGTACTCGGTCCCGCAGACGCCGGCGGCCGGATACTGGTTTTCGTCGCCGTCAAAATCCCAGAACAGGCCGACGCCGAGGAGCGTGCCGCCGAGGAATTGCTTGCGGACCAGCCCGACGTTCGAGAAGAAGCCCCCATACACGCTCAGGTGGCTGCGGAGATCAGCCGCCCAGAGACCACCGAGATCGTCTTGGGCGTACGGGATGTAGC
>JBKDUV010000297.1:0-5217 GCA_046339335.1 Planctomycetia bacterium
CCGTCGCCTCGCCCGGGATGCCACTCGGGTTCGTGAACGCCGCCGCCGCCCGCGGCTCCGACGGCAGGACGAGCATCACCGACGAGAGTTCCGGTGCCGGCAGGTCGGGGAGGTTCGGCAGGACCACCGGCGCCGCCGTGACCGCCTCGGCGACCGCGGGCTGCTCCGTGTCAACAGCCGCGGACTTGCCCTCCGCAGGGTTGTACTTCGCGGCGACCGCTTCCTTGTTATCGCCCTCCTTGGGAGCGATGGGGACATAGTTATCGCCCTCCTTGGGAGCGATGGGGACATAAGTCCACTCCACGCCCGAGTACGAGAACGAGACCTGCTCGCTCGGCAGCGGGTTGCCTGACGCTTCGCCGCTGATGCTGTAGCTCGAGACGATCACGTCGTAGAGCTTGTACTTGAGATACGCCTCCTGCTTGTCCTTCACCACCGTGCAGAACTCGATCTCGACTTCCTTGAAGAACTTGCCGGCGGCACAGGCCTCCATGAGCTTCGTCGACGACTTGTCCAACTGACGGACGATCTGAATGTCGCCCAGCGACGTCTCCCCCTTCGTCCGCTGCTGGTCCTTCGCGCCCGACGGGATCGATCGATGGATCGACGCCGACATCGACTGGATGATCACCCAGTCCTTGTGCCCCTGATCCGTCGCCTCGCCCTGGATGCCGTCCAAATCCAAGAACGCCGCCGCCGCTCGCGGCTCAGAGAACAGGCTGAGCCTGCCCGTGCCGTGCAGCATCTCCTCGGCGGGAGCCGGTAACGTCGTCGTCGCCGCCGGCGAAGCTACCGCCGGAGTTGACGGCGGCACCCGTTCGGCGATCGCGACCTCTGCCGCCAGGGCGAGCGGCATCGGCTCGAGCCCGCCCATGACGAGCGGCTCGAAGGCGAGCATCTGCCGCGGCTCGAGCCGCTCATGAGTGAGACGTTGGCCAGCACTTGCTCTCAACTTTCGATGGCTACGGCCTCGGCCACGATCGTTGCGGGGATGATGCACCATGATCTGGATCGTCTCGCGTGATGCCTGAAGCGTTGGCCTCGAGCACGTTTTTCCCGCAGTTCGCCACGCCCCCAAAAAAAGCCTCGAGAAGATAGCGTCTTCCCCCCCCAGGAGCGTAGCCCAGTTCTCGGGGCATGCCAAGAGCCTCTGGGTGAATGCAGCATTGTGGCACTCCACCCCATTTTTGGTGGCTGGCACCTTTTCCGTAGACTCGGATTTGCATGCACGTCACCAGCGACGAACTCACCGGAATCTGCACGCGGCTCGCTGCCGGCGCCGGGCGGCACGCCGGCCGCGACGCCGCCGGGCGGGCGGCGCTCGCCCGCAGCACCGCATTCGCCGTGGCCCGCGTCGCCGACGATTGGGTCAGCACAGCGGTCGCCATCAAGGCTGCGACGGGCTCGGCGGCGGCCGTCGCCGAGGAGACGGCGACGGGACCGATCGCCACGCTGCGGCTGCTGCTCGTCACCGCCCGCGCGCTCGCCGACGTCGCCACTCGGGGCGTGCCGCGGGTGGCCGGCCCACCACGGGTGCTCGCCGCCGGCCGCGCGGGGGCCGTGCCGCTCATCGGCGTGGAGGTGATTCCCGAACCCGGCCTGCACGATGCCGCCATCTGCGCCGGGATGCAGGCCACCGTCCGCTGCGTCGATCCCGGCGGCACCGCGGCCTTCGCCCGGTCGTGGGCCGAGGAGGCCCGGACACGGCCGGCGGCTGGCGGCGTGGCGGTCGTGCTCGGCGCCGGCAACGTCACCGGCCTCGCCGTGGCCGATGCCATCTCCCAAATATTCGAGCATGGCCGGGCCGTGCTCCTGAAACTCCATCCGCTCCACGCCCCGCTCGCCGCCACCCTGCAGGCTGCCCTCGCGCCGCTCGTCGCCGCCGATCTCGTCGCGATCGTGGCCGGCGGGACGGACGTCGCCGCTCGGGCCGTCGCCGAGCCGCTGATCACCGACGTCCACCTCACCGGCGGACAGGCCGCGTTCGACGCGGTCGTCTGGGGCGGCCCGGGGCCGCGGCCCGCCGACGCCGTGCCCCGGCTCACGAAGCCGATCACCTGTGAACTCGGCAACGTGACCCCGTGGATCGTCGTCCCCGGCCGCTACACGCCGCGGCAGCTGCGGCATCAGGCCGACGTCGTCGCCGCCTCGATCGCCAACAACACGTCGTTCAACTGCATCGCCACGAAGTGCGTCGTCACCTGCCGGTCGTGGGAGCAGCGCGACGAGTTTCTCGCGCTCGTGGCCGGCCGGCTGGCGACGCTGCAATCGCGGCCGGCCTGGTATCCCGGCGCGGCCGCCGCCTGGGAGGCGGTCACCGGTCGCCCGGCTCCCGCCGACGGCACGCTGCCCTGCGTCTTTCATGCGGGGCTGGATCGCGAACGCGAGCCGCACTGGCTGGAACGAGAATGGTTCGGGCCGGTCGCGGTCGAGACGCCGCTCGACGGCGATTCTCTCGACGACTTTTGCAGCCGGGCGATGAGCTTCGTGCACACGCTCCCCGGCTCGCTGGCGGCGAGCGTCACGGTGCCGGCCGGGCTCGACGCCCACGCCGCCCGGCGTGTCGATCTGCTCGTCGAGCACCTCGAGTACGGCGTCGTCGCCTGCAACACCTGGTCGGCGCTGGCCTACTCATACGGCAGCGTGCCGTGGGGCGGGTTTCCCGGGGCCACGCTCGCCGAGCCGCAAAGCGGCATCGGCCACGTTCACGATCCGCTCCTTCTGCCGCTCGTGCACAACGCGATCATCAGGGCGCCGCTCGTGTCGTGGCCCAAGCCCCCGTGGTTTCCCTGGCACCGGCACGGCGCGGCGCTGGCGCGGGGCGTGCTGGGGATGTATGGCGGCATCGCGGCCGGCCGCAGTTGCGTCTGGGAGTTGCTGCGGATGTTGCCGCGGGTGATGCGCGGGTGATGTGGATCGCGGCGAGATGCCGTCGCTTCACGACCGGCGGCCGCGGGGGCGGCGGCCGGAGGGACGCAGGGCGGGCTCGGGCTTTTCTTGCCCCTCCTCGCGAAACTTCTCCGGCTGGCCCGTGAGCTCGTAGAGAAACCGGCTCGGCCGCGTCGGCTTGCTCCGCCCCCACTTCGTCCGCGTCAGGCAGAGCGAAAGCACGAGCCGGCGCTTGGCCCGCGTCACGCCCACGTAGCAAAGCCGGCGCTCCTCGTCGATCGCCTGCAGGCCGGCCGCCAGCGAGCGGTGGTGCGGCAGGAGCGTCTCCTCCATGCCCACCATCCACACGCAGTCGAACTCCAGCCCCTTCGCCGCATGGAGCGTCATCAGCCGGATCGCCCCGGCCTTCGGCTTGTCCGACTCGAAGCGGTCGTCCTGCTCCGTGTCGAGCACGAAGTCGTCGAGAAAGCCGCGGACGACCGCAGCCGGGTCGGTGACCTGCGGGTGCCCGCGCTCGTACTGGTCGAGCGCCGTCGCCACCTCCTCGACGCAGTCCCAGCGCTGTTCGGCCTCGTTCGGCTCCGTCTCGTATTCCTTCTCCAGGTGCCGGCGATAGCCGACCATGTCGAGCAGGCCGCGAAGCATCGTGCCGCAGCGGGTCAGGCCCGGCTCGACGGCCGGCGGACCCTGCCTGAGACCGATCAATCGCTCCAGCGCCGCCACGCCGCCGACGTCGGCTCCCGACAGCCGCCCCCCGTCCCGCGAGGCGACGAGTTCCTGCCACATGCTCGCCCCGCGCTCCTGGGCCCGGGCCCGCGCCCCCTGGATCGCCTGCGACGACAGGCCGCGCGGCGGCACGTTGGCGATCCGCGACAGGGCCAGGTCGTCGTCCGGATCGACCAGCACGCGCAGGAACGCCATCACGTCCTTGACCTCGCGCCGGTCGAAGAACGAGCGGCTGCCGACCAGGTCGTAGGCCACGTTCCGCCGGCGCAGTTCCTGCTCGAAGACGCGGGTCTGTTCGCCGGTGCGGACGAGGATCGCCGCCTCTGCCGGGGCGACCCGGCCTTCCGCGAGCAGTCCCTGCAGATCGCCGACCACCCGCCGGGCCTCGTCGATCTCGTCCTGGCACTGGACGATCGCCGGGGGCTGGCCCGCGGGGAGCGCGGAGACGAGCGTCTTGCCGTGGCGGCGGGCGTTCCGCTCGATGAGCAGGTTGGCCGCGCGGATGATCTCCGGCGTGGAGCGGTAGTTTTCCTCGAGCTTCACGATCCGCGCTCCGGGCCAGCGCCGGGCGAAGTCGAGGATGTGCGACACCTCGGCGCCGCGCCACGAATAGATCGACTGGTCGTCGTCCCCCACCACGCACAGGCTCGCGTGGTCGCGTGCCAGCGCCGTCAGGATCCGCTCCTGGATCGCGCTCGTGTCCTGATACTCGTCGATGAGCAGGTGGTCGAAGCGGCCCGCCTCCGCGCGGCGGGCGGCCTCGTCGGCCGCGAACAGTTCGTCCACGAGGAGCAGAAGGTCGTCGAAGTCGACCGCCCCGGCCGTCCGCAGCGCGTTCTGGTAGCGGCGATAGGCGGCGGCGGTCAGCGTCCAGGAGTCGTCAGCGTCGGCCGCGATCGTGTCGAGGGCGGCGTCGGGGCGGACGCCGCGGCTCTTCCAGCCGCCGATCCGGGCGAGCAGGTCGCCGGGCCGGAGCGTCGTCTCCGGCACCCGCAGTTCCTTGAGCGCGGTGCGTGCCGCCGTCTCCTGCTCGCCACGGTCGATGATCGCAAAGCGTTCCGGATAGCCGAGCGTGGCGGCATGGCGGCGCAGGATCCGCACGCACAGCGAATGGATCGTGGAGATCTCCGGCCGGTCGCCGTCCTTGCGGCCGAGGAGCGCGCCGGCCCGGGCCTGCATCTCGCGGGCGGCCTTGTTGGTGAACGTGACGGCGAGGATCCGCGACGGCCGCGCCCCGCGGCGCACGAGCTGGGCGATGCGGGCGATCACGACCCGCGTCTTGCCGGTGCCGGCGCCGGCGAGGACGAGCAACGGGCCCGGTGGCGCGAGCACCGCGTCGGACTGCGCGGCGTTGAGGCCGGGCACGCCGGTCCGCCGCGCGGGCCGTTCGCGGGTCCGCGTCGTGTCGGCATCGGCCTCGGTCGTCACTCCATCCATGGTGGCTCACGGCGGCGCTGGTTCGGGCAGGTTCCGGGGCCCGGCGATCGGACCGCCAGAATGTAGCAGACGTCAGCACCGCGAACGGTGCGGCGGCACGACGGCCGGGAGACCGATTCACCTTGACGGGGCCGGAGTGAACTTTTCTATTTGCGCAGCTTCGGC
>JBKDUV010000298.1:0-18785 GCA_046339335.1 Planctomycetia bacterium
GCAGCATCCGTCCGGCGGGCACGCCGGCGGCCTCGGCGAGCGCGTCGAGTTCCGCGCGGTGGTGGGGACGCAAGAGCGGGCGGAAGCCGGCCGCGGCCACGAGGCCGGCGGCGTGACGGCTGGCGTCGCTGAAGATCGCCCGCACGTAGCGTTCCTCCAGCATCCGGATCCGCGCGCCGAGCCGCCGGCCATGGTCGCGGCCGATCGCCTCCGGCGTGCCGCCGATCGTGACGACGTCGAAGGGCAGGGGAGGAGTGGCCGCTGCCGCGGCGGCCGGCGGGGGCGGCGGCGCGGCAGGAGCCGACGCCGGGGCCGGTGTCGCCGCTTCGGTGTCCGCCGTGGCGACGGGACGGCAGCCGGAGGCCATCACCAGGCCGGCGGCGGTGAGGATCAGCCCGGCGGCAGCGGCGAAACCGCTGCTGCGGGCGAGCCGCGAGCGGGCCGCGGCCGGGAACTGGCATCCCGTGACCGGCGGGCCGCCGCTACGATTTTCGCGTCCCGGCCGACGAGCCCGGGAGCCTGGGGGTGACGGAACGGCGGACGGCGGCACTTCAGGAGGCATCATGACCGAATCCGGCACCAAACTCTTCGTTCTCGACACGAACGTGATTCTTCATGATTCCGGCTGTATCCGCAACTTCCAGGAACACGACGTCGCGATCCCGATCACCGTGCTCGAGGAACTCGACCAGTTCAAGCGCGGCAACGAGGACATTCATTTTCAGGCCCGCGAGTTTTTGCGCCGGCTCGACGCCCTCACCGGCGACGTGCTCTCGGAGCAGGGGAGCCCGCTGGGGTCGGGGCTGGGCTCGATCCGTGTCGTCCTCGGCGGTGCGGCGGACGGCCGGCTGGCCGACGCCTTCCTCCAGGACACTCCCGATCACCGGATCCTGCGGATCGCCCTGGCGATGGAGCGCCGGGTCGCGCCCCGGGCGGTGATCCTCGTCACCAAGGACACGAACCTGCGGATGAAGGCCAAGTCGCTCGGCCTCCGCGCCCAGGACTACACATCCGACAAGGTCAAGGCCTTCGAGGGGCAGTACACCGGCAAGCGGGTCGTGGACGGCCTCGAGAGCGACACGATCGACCGGCTGTATGCCAAGACCGGTGGCCTGCCGGTCGCCGACCTGCCGCTCGACCCGCCGCCGCGGGCCAATGAAAACTTCGTCCTGCGCAACGGCAGCAAGTCGGCGCTGGCGACGTTCCGCCAGGCCGACGGCACGTTCCAGCGGATCGAGAAGCACGTCTGCTACGGGATCACGCCGCGGAACGCCGAGCAGTCGTTCGCGCTCCGCGCCCTGACCGACGACTCGATCAAGCTCGTGACGCTCGCCGGCACGGCAGGGACTGGAAAAACGCTCCTCGCGCTCGCGGCGGCGCTCGAGTGTCGGCAGCGGTATCGGCAGATCATGCTCGCCCGGCCGGTCGTGCCACTCTCCAACCGGGATCTCGGGTTTCTCCCGGGCGACATCGCCGATAAGCTCGATCCTTACATGCAGCCGCTGTACGACAACCTGACGGTGATCCGCCACCAGTGTGGCGACGACACCCAGGCGGCCCAGCGGATCAACGACATGCGCGAATCGGAAAAGCTCGTCATCTCGCCGCTGGCCTACATCCGCGGCCGCAGCCTGCAACGGATGTTCTTCATCATCGACGAGGCCCAGAACCTCACGCCGCACGAGGTGAAGACGATCATCACCCGGGCCGGGGAGGGGACGAAGATCGTGCTCACCGGCGACATCGCCCAGATCGACCAGCCGTATCTCGACGCCCTGTCGAACGGCCTCTCCTACCTGATCCACCGGATGGCGGGGCAGCCGCTGTATGCCCACGTCACGCTGGAGAAGGGGGAGCGGTCGGCGCTCGCCGACCTCGCCAGCGCGCTGCTCTGAGACCGCCACGTGCAGCCAGTGCTTGGGCGCCGATGACGAGCTGCTCAAACCCCTCGTCGCGAAAGGCCTTCAGAATCTCGACGAAATGCGGATGCATCCAGTTCTTTTCCGGTCGGGGCCCGGGCCTGCTTGGTTACCTCCCAGCACAGCGGACGCCTTCCCGGCGGATACACTGCGGCCCGAGGTTCGCGGCTTCGTCGAGACGCATCGACCATGGGGCAACTTTCCTTTTTCATCGCCATCGTGGCGGCCTGCCTGCTCTGGTCGGCTGCGTTCACCGCCGCGGCGGCCCGCACGCGGCCCGGCTGGCTTCGCTGGATTCTCCTGGCCGCGGCCCTGATCGCCCCGCCGCTGGCACTCGCACCGTTGGTGTTGATCACGGGCGGTTTCGCGGTCCTGGGCTTCGAGACGAACTGGTTTGCGGCGACGTTCACCTCCCTGCTCGCCGCGGCCATCGGCGGCGCGTGGATCGTGATCGCGGGGCTCGCCCCCCGGGCCACTCCCGCCGCCGCGGCCTGGCCGCTCGGGGGCCTGGCGGCGATGTGTGTGCTCGCCAAGGCCGTGGCGGCGGGCATCCTGCTGATCATCGACAGCGACGTGGCGGCAGAGGGCCGCAGGCTGCGGATCGAGGCGGCCGAGATCGTGGCGGCGGCGTTGCCGCCGGCGCCGGCTCCGGACGACGACGCGGCCCCGCTCTACCAGCGTGCCTTCGCGGCGATCGCCGCCGACACGTCACTGGACGCGCCGCAGTCGGCCTTCTGGACATCCCTCATGACCGATGCGGAGACTCCCCAGGTGGCGGCGATCCTCGCGCGGCACGTCGCCACGCTCGATCTGCTCCGGCGGGCGGCCGACAAGCCGGGGTGTCGCTTCGACCGCGACTGGTCGCGGCTCTCGATCGACATGCAACTTCCCGAAATCCGTGAGATGCGGCAGGCGTCGCTTCTGCTCATGCTCGCCGCCCGCACGGCGGCCGCCGACGGCGACGGTGCCGAGGCGCTCGCCGACGTCGTGCACATCCACCGGCTGGGAATGCACGTCGCGGGCGAGCCGCTTCTCGTGAGCGGTCTCGTGGGCCGCGCGCTCGACGCGGTCGCGATCCAGACGCTGGAGGACGTGCTGCCGCGGCTCGAGCGGGACGACCTGCCGCGCCTCGACGCTGGTCCCGTGCGCGAAATTGTGGGACCGCCGATGACGTTCCAGCGGGCCTTTCTCGGTGAGGAGGCCCTCGGTCTGGCCACGCTCGCGGGCCTGGCGGATGGCACGCGGGAAACGTCGACGTTGGCCGCTCTGCGCGGGCTCTCCGCGGAACCGACGGAGCGGCCGTTCGACGAGCCGCTCTCGCTCCTCTACCGCTGCTTCCTGCTGCCGGCCGACATCACGAACTACCGGAGCATCCTCCACCGCTACCAGGCCGTGGTTGCCGCCCTGTCGCGGACCACTGCGAAATCCTCCGCCGCGATCGGGAAACAAACCGCCGGGATCGAGGACGAGCTTCGGTCGCGTCGGGCCGGGGTCTTTACCATGATCGTCGCATCGCCCCTGGGATCCGTGATCAAGTCGCAACTCAAGGCGGAGGCGCTGCACGCCGCAGCCGGCGTGCTCGTGGCGGCGACGCGAGCGCGGCTGGCGGGCGGCACGCTTCCCACTGCGCTCGTCCCCGACACGATCCGCGTCCTGCCCCGCGACCCCTTCACGGCCGACGCCGCTCTCGTCGCCAGGCGCTCGGACACCGGCTGGGTGGTGTACTCGGTCGGGCCCGATGGCGAGGACGACGGCGGTCCGCTGCCGGCGGGCTCCGATGCCGTCGAAGGAAACGACGATGTGGGGCTGAAGCTCTCCGCCACCTGGCGGCCTTGAGGGCATCGACCATCGCCTCCGACGCCCGGAGCGGCACGGCCTGGCCCTTGGTGCCGGGGACCGCCCACACGGCCACCGGCTTGAGCCGCAACGCATCGGCCGGGTTGCCGCCGCCGTCGGAGCCAGGGGGCAGGGAGAGCAGATACTACCGGGAGCATCCAATGGTTGATGGTCCGCTCCGGCGATTCGGGGTTGCCCATGCCCTGTTCGTCGGACGTTCACTTCGGCCTTCCGGGCCTTTGTTCACCCGATGCTGGCTGCGGTTTCGGCGGACCGATCCGCCGCACGGCGGATCGGTGCCCTCCTTCACGTGCCAGCAACGCCGCCGCTCGGGGCATGGACAATCCCTCACGGATGCAGCGACGTCAGATGTCAACTCCATCATGCTCGGGGTGGTAGTCGAGCCGGGCCTCGTGGACGAAATCCTTCCCGAACGTCTTCTCCTGCTCGACGGGCTCGGCGGCCCGGGCCGCTTCTCGCCGGGCCGACGCCGTGGCATACTCTTCGCTTCTCGTGTCCCTTCACCGCGTTGCGGAGGTTTCTGCCATGACGTGCCGGACGATCCGTCGAGTGCTGGTCGCGTTCGCTTTCGTCGTCGCCCTGACCGGCCCGATAGAGGGCCGCGCCGCTGATCCTGCCGCTGCCTCCACTGCCGCCGCGGCCGTCGATGAGCAGGGCTTCGTGTCGCTGTTCGACGGCGCGTCGCTGGCCGGCTGGGAGGGGAAGCCGGAATTCTGGTCGGTCAAGGACGGCACGATCGTCGGCGAGACCACGGCCGACAATCCGACCAAGGGGAACACGTTCCTGATCTGGCGGCAGGGACTCGTCGACGACTTCGAACTCCGCCTCCGCTATCGGCTCACCGGCGGCAACAGCGGCGTGCAGTATCGGAGCAAGGACCGCGGCGGCTTCGTCGTCTCCGGCTACCAGGCCGACTTCGAGTCCGGCAGGCGTTATTCCGGAATTCTCTACGAGGAGAAGGGCCGCGGCATCCTCACCGAACGCGGCCAGCGGGTCACGGTCGACGCCGATGGAAACAAACAGCAGGGCACGGCGATCGGCACGGCGGCCGACCTGCAGAAGTTCGTCAAACTCGACGACTGGAACGATGTGACCGTCATCGCCACGGGCAACAAGCTCTCCCACTTCATCAACGGGCAGTTGATGTCGGAGACCACCGACGAGCAGGTCGCGAAGCGGGCCCTGGAGGGCGTGCTCGCCCTCCAGGTGCACCAGGGACCGCCCATGAAAGTCGAGGTCAAGGAGATCCGCCTCAAGCGGCTCAAGCTGTCCGACGGCCGCAAGAAGATCGCGCTCGTTGCCGGCAAGCCAAGCCACGGCAAAGGGGAGCACGAGTTTCGGGCGGGGGCCTTGCTGCTGAAGAAATGGCTCGACGCCTCCGGCCTGCCGATCGTCGCCGCGGTCTACGACGGCGGCTGGCCCGCAGATCCGACCGCCTTCGACAACGCTGATGCGGTCTTCTTCTTCGCCGACGGCGGGGCCGGCCATCCCGTGCTCAAGAGCAACCGGCTCGGCCAGATCGACGCCCTCGCCAAGCGCGGCGTCGGCATCGCCTGCCTGCACTACGCCGTCGAGGTGCCGAAGGAAAAGGGTGGCCCGGAGTTCCTCGACTGGATGGGGGGCTACTTCGAGCCCAACTGGTCGGTGAACCCGCACTGGAAACTGGAGAAGGCCGAACTCGCCTCCGGGCACCCGATCGTCCGCGGCGTGAAGCCGTTCGAGACGCAGGACGAGTGGTACTACAACATGCGGTTTCGCGAGCCGGCCGCCGGCGTGACGCCGATCCTGACCGCCGTGCCCCCCGATTCCACCCGCGAGCGGCCCGACGGCCACCACAGCAACAATCCCACGGTCCGAGCGGCCAAGGGGAAGGGAGCGCGGGAGGTGCTGGCCTGGGCCTACGAGCGGCCGGACGGCGGCCGCGGCTTCGGCTGCACCGGTGCCCACTTCCACCGCAACTGGGCCAACGACGAATTCCGCCGACTGATGCTCAATGCGCTCGTCTGGACGAGCGGGCTCGAGGTGCCGGCCGAAGGCGTCGCCTCGACAGTGAAGGCGGAGGATCTCGAGGCCAACCTGGATTCCAAGTGACCGAAGACCCGCAAGACCGACGACCCGCAAGAACACAGCAGCGAGGAGAGACGCAATGCCGAAGGTGACCGTGGAGGGAGCAGGAACGTTCGAGGTGCCGGCCGGCGAGCGGCTGGTGAATGCTCTCGTGGACGAGTGCGGCATCGACCAGCTGCACGCGTGCGGCGGCGTGGCCCGCTGTACGACCTGCCGGGTGGTGTTCGCTGCGGGTGAGCCCGAGCGGATGACGAAGGCGGAACGCGACGTGCTCGCGGCCAAGGGGCTGACGGGCACGCCGGGTCTGCGGCTCTCCTGCCAGATCGCCTGCGACGCCGACATGACGCTCGCCGCCCCGAGCCGACTGGCCGGTTCCGGCCGGGCCGATGCCGGCCGCCGGCCGGCCGACACGATCGAGCCGCCCCCTGACTGGACGGCCTGAACCGGCCTTCACGCCCCACGGAGATAACAGCTTCGACGGGAGCAAGACAGAGTCGCCGGGTGTTGAGCACGCCACGCGCAGGCCGGGCTGTGCGGAATCCGCTGCGTGCATGCCGCGGATCACGGCATGCGGCATCCAGACGAGCAGCGCGGCCGCAATCAGTCGAGACGTCGCAGTGCGCCTGCATTTCATCCGCGTCGAGTCAACGCGAAATATGGCCGTTGGCCCGTAGCCAGGCGGCCGTCTCGCGCAGCCGCTCGTCGAGCGTGGCGGCGGCCGCAAACCCGAGCCCACGCCGGGCCTTCGCCGCCGTCGCCGCCCAACTTCCCGCCGTCGCCTCGCGAAGCTTGTCGGGTGAGACGATGCTTGGCTGGCCGCAGGCGTTCCAAAACAGTTGTATTGCCAGGCTCGCCGGCCAGGCCAGCGTCAGTGGCAGCGGCATGACGAGCACGCTCCGGCCGAGGGCGGCGGCGATCTTGCGGCCCACGTCGCCGTAGGTGGGATGCTCGCGGTCGTCGCAGGCGTTGTAGATGCCCTGGCCGGCGAGTGCCGGACCTGCCGCCGCCAGCCGCTCGCCGGCGGCCGCGGCCGCAGCCAGCAAGGGGACGAGGTCGGCGACGTGAACGAGCGACAGCGGCGCGTCGTGGAAGCCCATCCGCACATGAAGTCGGAAGCGGTCGATCGACTGGAAGACCGCCGCCAGTCGGGGATCGCGGTCTCCGAACACGACGCCGGGCCGCACGATCGTGATCGGCAGTCGCGCCGCCCGGAGCCGCAGTTCCCGTTCCCCGGCCAGTTTGCTGGTGCCGTATCGCGAGATCGGCGCGGGCGGCAACGATTCGTCGGCCGGCGCGGGGCCCGGGGCCGGGCCGGCGGCGGCGAGCGACGAGATGTGCACGAGCGCCGGCGGGGTCTCGATGCGGCTGCATGCTTCGGCGAGGTTCCCGAGGGCTCTGCCGTTGACCGCGGCCAGATCGCCGCGCCGCCGCGCGGCGACGGCGCCCCCAGCGTTGATCACCGTGCCGCAGCCGGCGAGGGCCGCCGACCAGGCGGCGACGTCTTCGAGCGTGCCCGCCACCAATTCCACGCCGGCCCGACGCAGGTGTGGTGCCTGGTCCGCCGAACGCTCGAGGCCGCGGACCACGTGTCCGCGGTCCCGGTCCCAATCGACGACGTGGCTGCCGATGAAGCCGGTCGCGCCGGTGATGAAGACCGTCTGCATGACGAACGTTCGTGCGGGAAAGTGGCCGGCGGCAGCGACCGGCCCGATCAGAGCTAGCATGATTCAGGCTCGCGACCGTGCAACCGCCGGGCGGGCCGGGAGTCGGGCGGCCGCGGGCGTGCCGCCGGCCCGGCCGCCACCACGACCGACTTGCCGCCCGGATGAAGGGCGTGCTACCGTCCGCCCGTCGTCCCGCTTCCCGGCCGCCGGCTCGCCCTCGTCGTGCACGCTCCCCTCTCATCCAGACTGCCACCGGGCACCGAGCCGCACGTGGCCGACCTGCTCGGCAGGTTTTCGGTTCACGTCCGCGTCACCCGGCCGCGGCGGACGAAACTCGGCGATCACCGTCCGCCGGGCCGCGGCTGGCGGACGCACCGGATCTCGATCAACGACGATCTCAATCCGTACGCCTTCCTGACGACGCTCGTGCATGAGATCGCGCATGCCGCGGCCTGGGAGCGGCACCATCTCGGGCGGCGGCGGATCATGCCGCACGGTGCGGAGTGGAAAGCGGCGTTCGCGGAGATGCTGGCGCCGGTGGTGGGCCGCGGGCTGCTGCCTGCCGACGTCGAGGCGGCACTGGCCCGGACGATGCTGCGGCCCGCGGCCGCGACGTGCAGCGACCGCGACCTGGCGCTTACCCTCGCCCGCTACGACCCGCTCGATCCGGGGATCATCAGGGCCGAGCAGCTCGCCGCCGGCACGTGGTTTCGGGTCGATGACGGGACGGTGTTTTGTGCCGGCCGGGTACTCCGGACGCGCCGCCTCTGCATCGAGGCCGAGAGCGGCTCGGAGTACGTGGTGCACGGGCTCACCAAGGTCCGACCGTTGAATGCCGCCGAGGTGGCGGCACTCACGACCAGGCGGCTTGACTGAGACCGTCAGCGGACCTGCGGGGTCGTCGGGCTCGCGGTGCGGGCCTTCTCCAGGATCGACTGTCCCTCGCGAAGTACGCCCTCGGCGACGGCCTCGACCCTCTGTTTGTCGATCGAGATGTCGATCTGGTTGCCCTGCTGCGAGACGGTGAAGTGGATGGCACCGGCGGCGACGAGGCCGCCGGCCACGAGCCCGAGAAGGATCAACGTGCGCATGAAAAAACTCTTGGAGGGAGCGGGATCACGATCACCACCGGCTCCGCGGCCGGTCGCCGTGGCGGAGAATGGCACAACCACCGCGACTGGGCAACGCCGTTTTTCGCGGCAAAAAGCGGGGGCCGGGATTCTCGGCCGCCGCCGATCAGCGGGCCGTCCGCGTCGACTGCGGCTGTGCCGTGCCGCGCGAATGTCGCCGGCGGACGGTGTTGCCGTAGACGTGCAGCGGCCGGTAGGGACGCGCCTCGATGGGCGTGGCCTTCAACTGCTCGCGGGCCTCGCCCATCATCACCACCCGCGGATCGAATCCGCTGCCGGCGGCTTCGGCGCTGCCGGGGAGCAATGCGGCCAGACCGAGAGCCGCAACGATGAATCTGCGCATGCTTTCTCATGCCTCCATGTCGTCGCACCGGCCCACACGTCGAGTCATCGGCGGAGAGCGAAAAAAAATCGTGGCCCCGGCGACGCGGCCGCGGAGGCGACAGATTCGCCATCCGCGGAACCCTTCCGGCGAGGGGGGTTCGAGCGGCGGCAGGTGCGGGGCGCGCTCTGCCGCCGACCGCCGCGGTGCAGGGAACGGCGACGTCGTCTATGCTGAAGGACTTCGAGATGTGGTTGCTGAGTGGGCGTCGACTGCATGACGGTCGTCGCCGGCCGCCGAATGAGGAACCTTTCGATGAGACGCATGCATGGTGCGGTGGGGCGACTCGCGGTGGTGTCGGCGGTCATCCTGGCTGCCGGCACGGGCCGGGCGGACGATCCACCCAAGCAGTCTGAAAGTCCGGCGGTCGTGGCCGCCAGGGCGGAGGCGGCGGCCTACGCGCGGGCGTTCAACGAACGCGACTTCAAGACGCTTGCCGCCCAGTGGACGGCGCATGCGGAACTGGTCGAGGGGGGCAGTCGGGTCTCGGGCCGCGAGCGAATCATGGCCTCAATCCGCGGCTGGCTGGACCGGCATCCCCAGGCGGCGCTGGAAATCTCGGTCACCGACATCGACCTGATGGCGACTTCGCTGGCCCGCGTCAGTGGCGTGATGCGGTTCACGCGGAAGCCGGGCGAGAAGCCGGTCGAGTCGCGATTCGTGTCGCTGCGGGTCCTCGACGACGGCGGCTGGCGGCTTGCGGAGTCGATCGTGGCCCCGAGTCACGCGGCCGCATTGGACGACCTCGACTGGATCCTCGGCACCTGGCAGGCCGCAGATCCGCGTGCCGGGACGAGCGTGGAGACGACCTTCGAACGGGCTCTCGGCGGCTATGCCATCATCGGCCGGACGAAGGTCCGACCCAAGTCCGGCACGCCGATCGAGACGCTCGAGATCGTGCATGCCGACCGGGCCTCGGGAACGGTCCGCTCCTGGACGTTCGATTCGACCGGCGCCCGGGCCGAGGGCGTGCTGGAGACCGAAGGCACGACGCTCAACCAGGCGATGATCGGCACGCCATCGGCCGCCGTCGGCGGGAGCGTCGCCCGTTGGGAGCGGGTCATCGCCCCGGCCGGCGAAGGCCGCTTCACGCTGCAGGCGATCGACCGGAGCGTCGACGGCCTGGCAGTGCCCGATGGCGCAGCCCTTCACTTCCGCAAAATCCGCTGATCGACGAGCGACGACCGGCCCTGCCCCGGACCGAATGGACTTTACCAGCCCAGGCATGAGGAGACTCGAAGCATGACCAAGTCGGGTGGGAGCACGCGCGTGGCCACGGTGGCGGCGCTTCTCGGGATCGCCGTGCAACTCGTCGTGCCGGCAGCCGCGCTGGGGCATGGCGGCGGTGGGGGGCACGCCGGCGGCCACGGTGGAGGCGGGGGCGGTCACCTGGGAGGATTTTCTGGCGGCGGTCGCGGCGGTGATTTCGGCGGCGGACGGGGAGATTTCGCTGGCGGCCGCGGTGACTTCGGCGGCGGCCGCGGCATGGAGGGGGGCCGCGACTTCGGTCCGCGCGAAGCGGGCGGTCGCGACTTCGGCGGGGCCCGCGGCGCGGAAGGACTGCGCGGCCTCGACGGAGGCGGTGCCCTCGACGGCGGTGGACGTCTGGACGGCGGCGGCTTTGGCCCGGGGCACTTCGCCGGCGACGGCCACCTGTCGCGGGCCGACTTTCAGCGGATCGCAGGGCAGGGCGGCGCCCTGGGGCGGGAGGGTGTCAGGCCCTACTCGCGGAACACGCTCGTCAACCGGGGGGACGCGATCCGCAACAACTTTTACAACGGCGGCTGGTACGGCGGGCGGGGCTGGTACGGAGCCCACTTCAATGCCTGGTGGCCGGGCGGTTGGTACGGCGGTTTCGGCTGGGGCATGGGGGCGGGCCTGCTGACCGGCCTGGCATGGGGAGAACTCGCCTCCTGGGGCGGCTACGGTTCGGCACCCGTCGCCTACGACTATGGCACGACCGTCTGCTACCAGGACGAGGGCGTGAGCGTCGCCGGCACGGTCGTGGGGTCGCCGCAGGAGTACTCCGACCAGGCGGCGGCGATCGCCGCCCAGGGGGGACCGGACACGAAGATCGCCGCCGACGATCAATGGCGGCCGCTCGGCATTTTCGCGGTCGCCCGCTCCGAGGAGACGAACCCCGGCACCTTCCTCAGCCTGGCGATCGACAAGGACGGGTTGCTGCGTGGCTCGTATTACGACGCGGTCTCCGACTCGACGCAGAACGTGACGGGCAAGGTCGACAAGAAGACGCAGCGGGCGGCCTGGACGCTCGGTGACAAGAAGACTCCGCTGTACGAGGCGGGCCTGAGCAACCTCACGCAGCAGCAGACGACGATCCTCGTCCACCGCGACGGCGGCAAGGTCGAGCAGATGCTGCTCGTGCGGGTCCAGGAACGACCGGGAGAGGATTCGGCGCCGGGAAACTCCGCCGCCAACAAGCCGGCGACGCCCCCCACGCCGGGCGTCATGCCGCCGCCCAAGCCAGCGGTCGGCCCGGTGCGGATTCAAGAAGGCCCGCAGTAGGCTTCGGGATCGATCGCGAGCGTCCACAGAGACACCGGAGAGCCGACGATGGCGAAGAAGATCGTGATGCGGACGGGCGAGGCGCTGGTCGAGGCGGACGAGGCCTGGAGCGCCGCGGAACCGGAGGTGGTGATCGGCGAACTCGACGGCCCCGTCGGCTATGCGATCGCCAACCTGATCGGTGACCAGGTGAAGGGGCACACGCGGGTCTGGGCGATCCTCAACAGCGACGTGCAAGTCAGGCCGGCGACGCTGATGGTCAGCAAGTACACCGCCCCCAACGCCCGCTACACCAACATCCTCATGGGTACGGTCCAGGCGGCGATCGCCAACGGCGTGCTCGACGCCGTCCGTGAAGGGCACATCCCCAAGGCGAAGGTCAACGACATCGGGATCATCGTGGCGGTGTGGCTCGATCCGGCCGCCGCCGATCCGAAGACGAAGATCGACCACGAGGTGCTGTTTCGCACGCACCGTGAGGCGACGTCCAAGGCGATCGGCAAGGCGATGCGGAACGAGCCCTCGATCGACTGGCTGCTGAAGAACCAGAAGAAAGTCGGCCACTACTTCCACGACCTGGCCGTGAAGGGTGAGTTGTGAGCCGGGAGTGCGGTTCGGTGCCGCGTGGCTGCCGCCGCGGGATGACGGCCCCGGGAGCATGACGGCCGGTGCCCGTCAGTTCGCTGCCAACCGCGGCTGCCCCGTGGCTTCGAGGACCGCGAGCCAGAGGTCTCCTTCGGGAGCGACCTGGTTTCGCCGACTCACCGCCAGGGCCATCGGGATGTGCACGAACCGGCCATGCCAGCGGCCGACCACCATCTCCGTCCGTCCGGCCATCGCCGCGTGGACCGCGTTCTGCGCCAGTCGCAGGCAGTAGACGCTGTCGTAGGGATTTGCCGGCACGCTGCGGATCGCATAGCTGGGGTCGATGTACTTGAGGTTCAGCTCCTCACCGGCCGCCGCGAAGTGGTCGCCGATCCGCTGCCTGAGGAACAGGCCGATGTCGTGCAGCCGCCGGTTGCCCGAGGCATCCACCCCCGTCGTCGTCTCCGCCATCAGGTCCTGACCGGCCCCTTCTGCCACCACGATCACGGCGTGGCGGCTGCGCCGGACGCGGGCGAGGAGGTGATCGAGCAGGCCGGCGGGGCCGTCGAGTGCGAACGACACCTCGGGGATGAGAACGTAGTTGGCATCGGGCTCGGCGAGGGCGGCGTAGCAGGCGATGAAGCCCGAGTGGCGGCCCATCAGCTTGACGAGGCCGACGCCGTTGGGGGCGGCCTTGGCCTCGACGTGCGCCGCCCGGATCGATTTGGCCGCCTCGCCGAACGCCGTCTGGAAGCCGAACGACTGGTCGATGAAAGGAATGTCGTTGTCGATCGTCTTCGGCACGCCGACGACGGCGATCTTGCCGTCGCGGGCCGCGACCGCGGCCGCCACCTGCATCGCACCGCGGAGCGTGCCGTCGCCGCCGATGACGAACAGGATGTTGACGTTCATGCGCTCCAGGCAGTCCACGATCGCGGCCGGATCCTGGCCGCCGCGGGAACTGCCGAGGATCGTGCCGCCATCCTCGTCGATGTTGCTGACGATTTCCGGCGACAGGTCGAGGACGTCGTGCCCGTAGCGGGCGATGAATCCTTGGTAGCCGTTGCGAAAGCCGTAGATAAGCCGCACGCCGTAGTGGAACCGCAGCTCCATCACCAGCCCGCGGATGACGTCGTTGATCCCCGGACAGAGGCCGCCGCAGGTGACGATGCCGACGCGTGTCTTGGCGGGATCGAAGAAGATCGACCTTCGCGGGCCGGCGGGCTCGAAGCCGGGCAGGTCGGCGGCGGTGCAGCCGCTCTCCGCCACCAGCCGGGCGGTGTCGTGGAACAGCACGCGGTCGTCCTCCGCGACGTACGACGATGTCGTCGTCCGCGACTCGACGACCGGCCGCAGCGGCGAGTCGAGGCGGCAGGGACCGAGCCGCTTGACGGCGAGGTCGGCTGGATTCATGCAAGTCGCTCCGGGCGTGGCGGTGGTTCGTGGCGGGGCGTGATCTGGCGGAGGGCAGTGGTTCAGCCGGTGGTCCGCATGCCGGCGGCGATGCCCTGGACGCAGAGCCGGAGCAGGTCGCGGAAAGCGTCGCCGCCGGCGCCGACGGCCGCCCGCCGCCGACGCATGAACTCGATCTGCACGAGGTTGAGCGGATCGATCGACGGATTGCGGGCCTCGATCGAACGCTGGAACCAGGGGGTCGTCGCCAGCAGTTCACCGCCGCCGACGATGTCGAGGATCGCCTGCCGCGTCCGATCCCGCTCGGCGGCGATCCGCTGCCAGATCCGCCGCCGGGCGTCATCGTCCTCGGCCAGTTCCGCGTAGCGATGGGCCACGTACATGTCGGCCTTGGCCAGGGCCAGCGTCGCGTTGTCGATCGTCGCCTGGAAGAACGGCCAGCCGCGATACATCCCGCAGATCGCCTGCCAGCCGGCACGGTCTTCGTATTTGACCTCCACGAGCGCCGTGCCGAGTCCGTACCAGGCGGGGATCATGCACCGGCTCTGCGTCCATGCGAACACCCAGGGGATCGCCCGCAGGTCGTCGAGCGTGCGCTCCCCGCGTCGCCGTGACGGACGGGAGCCGATCGGCAGGTTCTCGATCTCCTCGATCGGCGTGGTCTGGGAGAAGTAGCCGATGAAGCCGGGCTGATCGACGAGTTCGCGGTAAACGGCGTACGACCGCTCCGCCATGCGATCGACAATCGCGAGCCACTCCAGGCTCGGCTCCGTGCGCCGGACGCTGGATGCCATGAGCGTCGCCCACGTGACCTGCTCCAGGTGTCGACGGGCGATCTCGGCGTCGTCGTACCGCTCGGCCAGCACTTCCCCTTGTTCGGTGAGCCGCAGCGATCCGTCGAGCGTCTCGGCGGGGAGCGAGAGGATGCCGCGGGCGGCCGGGCCGCCGCCGCGGCCGAGCGAGCCGCCGCGGCCGTGAAAGAAGGTCAGCGCCACGCCGCGGGCGGCCGCGGCCCGGTGGAGCCGCTCCTGCGCCGTCTGCAGGCCGACGCAGGCGGCGAGGTAGCCGCCGTCCTTGGTGCTGTCGGAGTAGCCGACCATGACGAGCTGCCGGTCGCCGCGGCCGGCGAGGTGGGCCCGGTACCGCGGCTCGTCGAGGAGTGCAGAGAGCGTCGCGTGGGCCTGATCGAGGTCGTGGATCTTCTCGAACAGCGGTACGACGGCGACGTCCTGGTCGGCGAGCGGCTCGCTGCGGGCCGCGGCCAGGCCCCGCGCATGCCGCCACAGCCAGAGGACGGCGAGCACGTCGGCGGGGCAGCGGGTCAGGCTCACGATCGCGCCGCCGAGGCACTCCGGGCCGAAGCGGGCCGCCGCGCGGTGCAGCACCGCGAACAGCCGCAGCGTGTCGACGGCGAGGTCGCCGAGACCGGCGGAGGGAATCTCGGCCGCGTGGTCGAGCGTGCCGGCGAGCAATGTGGCGAACGTCTCGTCGGCGAGGGCCCGCCCGGCATCCGCGCTCGGGACGATTCCGGCAGCGGCGAGGATTTCTGCCATGATCTCCCGGTAGACGCGGGCATCCTGGCGGACGTCGAGCCGGCTCATGTGGAGGCCGAACGTGCGGACCAGGTCGAGCCACTGCCGCGGAGGCGATTCCTCGGCGGCGAGTCCGGCGCCTTCCAGGCAGTCGACGAGCGCCGCGACGTCGGCCTCCAAGTCCGCGCTGGCGCGGTAGCCGCCAACGAGGGGCGGGGCGTCGAGGTCGGTCGCGCGGGCCCGCTCCAGCCGGAAGCGGATCATGCGGATCCAGCGCCGGCAGATTTCGTGGGGGGCGAGCGGTTGGAGGGCTGCGGCCAGATCGGGCCAGTCGGCGGCCAGCGCCGCCAGCCGCGTCTCGAGGGCGTCGCCTCCGGGCAGCGCGGTTCGCGACACCGTCAGCAGGTCGTGGAGCCGGTGGCACCACTCGACGTGACGGTCGATCGCCGCCGCGCGGAGGCGGACGAGCGTGGCGGCGGTGACCTCCGCGGTGACGAATGGATTGCCGTCACGGTCGCCCCCCATCCACGAGCCGAAGGTGAGGAACGGAGGCACGCGGAACGAGACGCCCGGATAATGGCGGGCGAGTGCCGTTCGCAGCGCGGCATGCACGCGGGGGACGGCCTCCCAGAGACGCGGCACGATCGACAGGCCGCGCTCGACCTCGTCGGCGACCGTCGGGCGGGTCGGCCGGAGGAACTCGGTCCGCCAGAGGATGGCCAGTTCGCTGCGCAGGGCCGCCTCCTGCTCGGCCCGCTCCCGGGGCAAGAGGTCATCGCGATCGAGTTCCCGCAGGCCGCGCCGCATCCGCCGGAGTTTCGCGCGGATCGACCGCCGCTTGGCCTCGCTTGGATGGGCCGTGAACACGAGTTCGACGTGGAGTCGGTCGAGCCAGCCCTGGACCTCGGTGGCGGAGCGGCCGAGGCCGGCGAGTTCCTGGATGCCGGCGGCGAGCGATTCGCCGGGCGGTTGCGGATGACCGAGCCGCTCCCGGTCGCGCAGCACCCGGACCCGCTGCCGGTCCTCGGCGATGTTGACGAGGTCGAAGAACACGCTGAGGGCCCGCGTGACGAGCCGGGCCTGCCCCTCGTCGAGGGACGCGATCCGGGCGGCGAGTGTCGGCTCCGCCTCGTGCTTTCCAGCCCGCCGGTCGCGGGACAGGCTGCGGATCTCCTCGACAAGGGCGACGGCCGCCTCCCCCTCGGAGTCGCGGATCACCGCGCCGAGCATGTCGGCGAGAAAGCGGACGTCACGGCGCAGAAGATCGTCGGCCACGGGCGACTTCCGGGGACTGGGACTGGAACCAGGGCTACTGTATCAGCAGCAACTCCTGCGCCGCTGCCTGCGGCGCTGCGAGTGGGCCTGGAACCGGGACTGCCGAGCGTTTTCTGGCCAATTCGTGGGCAGCGGCTGCCGGGGAAAATGGCAGACGTGGAGGCGGCCCGCCACTACCAGTTCTGGAGATGAACGCGAACGGCCCATCACGGTGGCATGACCGGAGCCTGTCTGAGGACGAACTCGATCCACTCCTGCACCCCGTGCAGATTCGGGTCGATCTCCAAGGCCTTGCGAAACTCGGCGATCGCCGGGGCCTTTTTCCGCACGGCGCGTCAACATGCGAGCGAACCGCGGCGGCGGTTACTACCGGGAGCTTCCAATAGTCGACAGAACGCTCCGGCGGTTCAGCGTTGCCCATGCCCCGCTCGTCGGGCGTTCACTTCGGCCCTCCGGGCCTTGGTGCACTCGATGCTGGCTGCGTTTTCGGCAGACCAATCCGGCGCATGGCGGATCGGTACCCTCCTTCACTTGCCAGCAACGCCGCCTCTCAGGGCATGGGCAACCCCTCACGGATTCAGCGACGATGAGTGTCAACAAGAACCTGCTCCCAGTAGTATGCTTGCCGACATGGGCAGAAGATCGTGCATGTTCCGGTTTCCGCAGACGTTGCACGTCGCCTTCATCGTGGCGGCCTGGGGCGGCACGGCAGGGACTGCCGCGGTGTGCGGCAGCGAGCCGGCCGGCGTCCCCGAGCCGCCGTCGGCCGCGGCCGACGGCGAACGCCTGCGGGCCGACCGCGTGCGGGGCATGCAGGTCGAGGCGGAGACGCTGGGCCGTGCTCCATGGGGGCACTGGGGCGACCAGCCCGACGTTTACGCGGCGTGGTCGAACCACTCCAACCGTCTCGTGCCCATCTACACGTTCGGCATCGGCCTCGATGCGGTAACGCGCGACAAAAGCGTCTACCGCGACGCCGATCGGCTCACCGCTCTCTATGGCCGGCTTCCCGAACGGACGCTTGCCGCCGACGCCGAGTACATGGACCAGACCGATGTCGCCAGGCTCCAGCAGATGGCCGTCGATGCCGGGAAAAAATACATCGTCCTCATCGTGTTCGACGGTCTCGACTGGGACCTGACGCGGACGGCCGCGATCGCCGCCAGCGGCAGCGTCGGGTACGCATCCGGCCGGGGCACCGGGCTGGCGTTCCAGGACTACCGCGGCGTGGCCACCGATTTTGGGATGTGCGCGACGAGCCCGGCGAACGCCGGCACGAAGGTGGACGTCGATGCCCAGGCGCTGAAGAACCCCGGGGGCACGACTCTTGGCGGCTACGATGCGACGCGCGGTGGCGTTACGCCCTGGGACCCACGGCGCGATCTACGCTACCTGACCGGCCGCGATCGCGACTGCCCGCATGCCGTCACCGATTCCGCGGCCTCGGCGACCGCGCTGTGCAGCGGCCGCAAGACCTACAACGACGCGATCAACGTCGGCCCGCAGGGGGAACAGTTCGAGCCGATTGCCCGCCGGCTCCAGGCCCGCGGCTTTGCCGTGGGCGCGGTGTCGAGCGTGCCGGTGTCGCACGCCACGCCCGCCTGCACGTATGCCAACAACGTCTCCCGGGACGACTACCAGGACATCGCCCGCGACATGCTCGGCGTGCCGTCGATCGCGCATCGCGACGCGGCCCTGCCGGGCCTCGACGTCGTCGTCGGGGGCGGCTGGGGCGTCGCGGGTGATCCGCTCGAGGACCGCGACCAGGGGATGAACTTCGAGCCGGGAAACAAGTACGTCGCCGATTCGACGCGGGCTGCGATCGACGCCTCCCGCGGCGGCCGCTACGTCGTGGCGGAGCGGACGCCGGGGCGACGCGGCGCCGACGTCCTCGCCGCGGCCGCCCGCGACGCGACGGCCCGCGGCCAGCGGCTGTTCGGCTTCTTCGGGGCCCGCGAAGGCCATCTGCCCTTCCGCACCGCCGACGGCGACTTCAATCCCGCCGGCGGGCCGGTCGCCGACCCTGCCGCCGACAGGCTGCGAAAAAAATATGGCGGTGCCATCCGCTACACGGCCGCCGACCTCGAGGAGAACCCGACCCTCGCCGAGATGACGACCGCCGCGCTCGACGTGCTCGTGGCACGGGGCCAGTTCTGGCTGATGGTCGAAGCCGGCGACGTCGACTGGGCCGCCCATGCCAACACCATCGACACCTGCATCGGCGCGGTGCACAGCGGGGACGCGGCGTTTCGGGCGGTGGTGGAGTGGCTCGAGGCCCGGCAGGCCTGGGACGACGCGGCGGTGATCGTGACCAGCGACCACGGCCACCTGTTCGTGCTCACCGACCCGCAGGCCTTCGTCCGGAAGTAGGTGACGCGTGGGAAGCGTCGCGGGCCGGGGCCCCCGAGTGTTCAGCGCGCCTCGCGCGGCCGGCG
>JBKDUV010000299.1:0-4206 GCA_046339335.1 Planctomycetia bacterium
CACGAGCTGCTCGACCGCCGCGGTCATCTCCTCGACGCTCGCCGCCTGCGACTGGGCGCCCTCGCTCAGGCCGCCGGAGCTCTCGGCGATCATCCGCGCCCCCTCGTTCTGCTGATCGGCGGCCTCGGAGATCTGGCGGACGAGATCCCGCAGTTCCTGGAACATGGCGTTTGCACGGGCGGCGAGCTGGCCCATGTCGTCGGCGCCGTCGAACTCGATCGAGCGCGACAGGTCTCCCTGCGCGACCGCCTCGAAGACATCGACGACCGCCTTGACCTTGTGCTCGAGGTCCTCCTTGTTGCGGACGATCTCGCGCTGCTGGGCCTCCTCGCGTTCGCGGCTCCGGACCTGCTCGGTGATCACCTCCCAGGTGATCATCGGCCCGACGTAGGCGCCGCTGCGGTCGCGGACGGCCGACGCCGTCAGCTCGAGCCACTCGTCGCCGAGCGGAAACGTGGTGCGGTGCGGAAGGTTCCCCGGGTCGGCGAGCAGCGCCCGCTGGTGCTCGGGCCGCTTGTGAAAGATGTCGAACGACCGGCCCACGACCTCGTCTGCCCGGCAGGGGAGGAACTTTTCCAGCCGGCGCAGGGCCGTCATCGAGGCGGGATTCGCATACACGATCGTGCCCGTGAGATCGGCGAGCATGAGGCGGACGGAGGTGTTTTCCACCATCTGCCAGAACCGCTGCTGCATCGCCAGATCGGCGTCGCGGACGAGCCGGTCGGCGCTGACGTCGACGGCGTATTTCACGACGCCCTTGACCACGCCCCGGGCACCGATCACCGGGCTGTAGGTGCCGCGGACCCAGACCCGCTGCCCGTCCTTGGCCACCCGGCAGAATTCGCCATTCATGAACTCCCCGCCCCGCAGCCGGGCCCAGAAGTCGCGATACGCCTGGCTGGTGCGGGTGGCGTCGTCCACGAACATCTCGTGATGACGGCCGCGGACCTCGGCGAGGCTGTAGCCCAGCAGGGCAAGGAACACGTCGTTGGCGTCGGTGATCGTGCCGTCGGGCGTGAACTCGACGCGGGCGAGCGAACGGTCGAGCGCGGCCTTGATGCTGGCCGGCTTGACCGAGGGGGGGGGCGGGCCCATGTCCGGGGGTTCCAGGCGGGGCGAGGCGGGGAGCGGGGGTGGGAGCAGAGTGCGGCAGACAGGCGGGGTGGACGACGTCGAGCTGGGCCGGTTCGAGGAGCGTGTCGACGTCGAGAATGATGCACAGCGCCTCGCCATCGCGGGCGAAGCCCGTGACGGCACTGCGGCCGCCGGCGGACACCGCCTCGGGGGGCGGCTGGATCTGGTCGGCCGCGATCCGCATGACCCGCGACACCGAGTCCACGAGGCAGCCCATGATCCGCGACCCGACGGCGATGACGATGGTCCGAGTCTCGGCGTTGATCGGCCGGCGCGGCAGGCCGAAGAGGACGCGAAGATTGACGACCGGGATGATCGTGCCCCGCAGGTTGCTCACGCCCTCGACGGCGGCGGGCACGTCGGGCAGCTGGGCGACGCGGGACGGAATCACGATCTCGCGAATGCGATCGATGCGAAAGGCATACGCCTGCCCCGCCAGTTCAAAGCCCACGAACTGCGCGGTGCGACTTGCCGTGGCCGGGGCGGAGGTGGCGATGGCGGAGTGCATGTGTGGCGGGTCGCTTGGGGAGGCAGACGATCCGGCAGCAATCGCACCGCCGAGCGACCGCTGTCTTGCTGCAAAAGGGATATAGCCTTGAATTCGGCGCCGTTCAACTTTCGCCAGCCGGAATGTCCGCCGACCTCGGCACGTTCGGCATATTCGCTGCCACACGACCGGCCTGGCGCATGCCCGCGGAGCAGTGCCCGGGGTAGGATACGGAACATGGGTCTCCACCGTCTTTCCGTCGTCATCGCCGACGACTCCGCCCTTTATCGCCAGATGCTGCAGAACGTCCTGCAGCGGATTCCGGGCGTCGAGGTCGTGGGGGTGGCCGCGGACGGCATCGAGGCCCTGGCCAAGGTCGTCGAGTTTCGGCCCGACGTCCTCACGCTGGACGTGCAGATGCCGCGGCTCGACGGTCTCGGCGTGCTCCGCGAGCTGCGCGGCCGCGGCAGCCGCACGAAGGCGATCATGGTCAGCAGCCTGACGGCCGCCGGCGCCCCGACCACGGTCGAGGCGCTGATGGAAGGGGCCTTTGATGTCGTGCCGAAGCCGGTCGGCGTCGATCCTCACGTCGCCCGGGTCGCCATCCACGAGGCCCTCGTCGAGAAGCTGGCCACGGTCGCCGACATGCGGTTCGGCCCGACCGCGACGGAGGCGAGTGCCGGCCCGGCCCCGGACCGAAGCGGAAACCGGTCCATCGATGCCATTGCGATCGGCACATCCACCGGTGGACCGCAGGCGTTGCGGAGCCTGATTCCGGCGCTGCCGGCGGACCTGCCGGTGCCCCTGTTCATCGTCCAGCACATGCCCGCCGGGTTCACCGCCTCGCTGGCCGCTCGGCTCGACGACCTCGCTCCGCTGCGGGTCGTCGAGGCGGCCCACGGCATGCCCGTCACGGCCGGCTGCGTGCACGTGGCGGCTGGCGGCTGGCATCTGACGGTCGACCGGCAGCGGGAGGCGGTGCAGTGCGTGCTCGACGCCGGCCCGCTCCGGCTTGGCTGCCGGCCGTCATTCGACTCGCTCCTGGAATCGCTGGTGCCGATCTACGGCTCCCGGCTGATGGCGGTCGTGCTCACCGGCATGGGGCAGGACGGCCTGGCCGGCTGTCGTGCGGTGAAGGCGGCCGGCGGTTTTGTCGTCGCCCAGTCGGCCGCGGGCTGCGCGGTATACGGCATGCCGAAAGCGGTGATCGCGGCCGGGCTGGCCGACGCGGTGTTGCCGCTGGAAGCGATTTCGGCCGCAGTCACGGCCTGTGTCCGCGGCCGCGGCACGCGTTGACGATTTGCGGCCGCAGGTCAATCGCCTACGCATCGCTCCAATCCTGCCGCGGGTGTCCGCCCGCGCCTGGGTCAGGGGCGTGATCGCTTGCGGTCGAAGCGAATCAGGCAGCCCACCGGAGCGGTTTCCTTCACGGTCACATCCCGGCCGGCGAGCAGGGCGTCGATCGCGTCCTCGACGTGGCGTTTTGTGACGTCTTCTGGCTTGGTGGCATCGTCGAAGGCGCCCATGTAGACGATCCGGCGCTGGCGGTCGAGCACGAAGAACTCCGGCGTCCGGACGGCGCCGAACGACTTCGCGACCTCCTGCGATCCGTCGAAGAGGTACGGAAACGCAAAGCCCCGCTCCTCGGCCCGGCGCTTCATCGCCTCGGGCGCGTCTTCCGGAATGAGGTTCGAGTTGATCGCGACCACCGCCACGCGGGCTCCCTTGCCGGCGTGCTTGCGAGCGAGGTCGTCGATCCGGCGCTCGTAATCGACCGCGTACGGGCAGCTGTTGCAGGTGAAGGCCACGACCACGGCAGCGCGGTCGGCGACGTCGTTCCACGAGTGGAGGCGGCCGTCGGTGCCGGGGAGATCCTTCCAGGCGGGCACGACGTCGCCGATGACGCGGTCGGGATTGTAGGTGCCCGCGCTCACCCCGGAGGTGGGCGTGAAGAAGGGAAGCGTCAGGGAGGTGCAGGCGGCCAGCAATGCGGCTGCCCGACCGGCGCATGCCGCGAACTGAAACGACGGGACTGCACGGGAACTCGCGGGGGCTGGCACGGCGGCACCTGGCGACATCCGGGGAGAGAGTCTTTACGAACTCGGCCATAATACAATCAGCGGCGAGGAACGAGCGGCCTCCTGTGCGATCGGCGGTGGACGAGGAGAAATCGTCAACCCTCTCGCGCCGCGGAAAGACGGGTACGGATGCTGCGTTGAGCCACCTTGCTCACCGATGGTCGTCGTGGCCGACAGCATCTTGCCTGGATTTTGCGGCTGGCACGACAGTGCCATTCGTGCCTGGCACCGTTTTCCTTTTTCCATGCACTCCTTCGACGTCATCGTGGTGGGCAGCGGGGGCATGGGCTCGGCCGCGGTCTGCCATCTCGCCCGGCGCGGGGCCCGCGTGCTCGCCCTCGACCGGTTTCCGCTCGCCCACGACCGGGGCAGTTCCCACGGCCAGACGCGGCTCATCCGCCTCGCCTACTTTGAGCATCCCGACTACGTGCCACTGCTGCGGCGGGCACGCGAGTTGTGGCGCTCGCTCGAACGCGAGTCGGGCACGCCGCTCCTCACCGAGTGCGG
>JBKDUV010000300.1:0-21801 GCA_046339335.1 Planctomycetia bacterium
GCAAGCCTGGTGAGGGCAAGCCTGGTGAGGGCAAGCCTGGTGAGGGCAAGCCTGGTGAGGGCAAGCCTGGTGAGGGCAAGCCTGGTGAGGGCAAGCCTGGTGAGGGCAAGCCTGGTGAGGGCAAGCCTGGTGAGGGTCAGCCTGGTGAGGGTCAGCCTGGTGAGGGTCAGCCTGGTGAGGGTCAGCCTGGTGAGGGTCAGCCTGGTGAGGGCAAGCCTGGTGAGGGCAAGCCGGGCCAGGGCAAACCCGGACAGGGAAAGCCCGGCCAGGGCAAGCCTGGCGATGACCAGCAGCCCGGCGACGATCAACCCGACGATCAACCCAAGGATCCCGCCGACGGAAGTGGCAAGGCTCCCGGCGAGGATGGCAAGAATCAGGTGGACGCTGTCGCCAAGAAGGGCGGCGGCAAGCCCGGCGAATCCTCCGATCCTGCCCGGCAGGGCCCGAAGGTCGGCAACGATAGGAACAAACAAGGCGGGGGTGGCGAAGGTGGCAAGCCTGGCAAGCCGCCCGAGGGAGTCGCGCCCAGCGTCGTCGACGTCGAGTCGAGCCAGCAGCCGAAGGATCCGAACGAGAAGGGTGGCAAGAGCGGGGGCGGTGGCAAGCCGCCGCCGCCGCGGCTCGGCCTGCCCGGCACCGTGGCCGGCGTGGCCCCGCCCAAGCAGGGTGGCGGTGGCGGCGGTGGCGGCGACGACGAGCCGGCCGCCGAGGAGGCGCTCGCCGACGCAATCGAGGCCCAGCAGAAGCTGCTCGAGGAGTACGCCAAGGTGGCCGATGACCTGGCGAAGGTCATGGCCAACCTCGAGGGGAGCACGTTCGTCAAGCGGCTCAAGCTCCTGTCGCGGCGGGAACTGGCGATCGCCGGCGGTATCGCCTCGATGAAGCCGACTGGCTTTGGCAAGGCGGGTGAGTTGCCGGCCGACGTCAAGAAGCATGTCGGCGACGTCGCCGACGCCCATGGCAAGGAGGCGATGAACCTCTCGAACATCATGGACGACCTGCAGGCCTACTTCGACCGGCGGCAGCTACCGGCGTTCCGCTCCGTGCTCGAGGAGATGAAGAACCTCGACGCGCTCGGCGGCCTGCGGGCGCTGACCGACGACATCAAGAAGGAGCCGGGCATGTCGCTGGCCCAGTTGGAGTTCTGGTCGGACACGCTCGACCGGCTGGCCGACGACCTCGTGCCGCCGCCGCAAGGTGGCGGTGGTGGCGGCGGTGGCGGCGGTGGTGGTGAATCGCCTCCGAGCGTGCCGCCGGAAGTGGTTCTCGAGACGATGCGGATCCTCGAGGCGGAGGTCAGTCTCCGCGAGGAGACGCGGGTCGCCGAGCAGGGCCGCAAGGGGGCCACGGCCGAGGAGTTCGCGGCTCTTGGCAAGAAGCTCGGCAAGGCCCAGGACGCCCTGGCCGATCGCGTGGTGCGGATGGTCGATCGGCTGCTCGAGGAGGAGGATGGCGAACAGGCCTTCGGCCGTGAGATCCAGCTCTTCGAGAAGGTCGAGGAGGTGATGGCCGAGGCGGCCGACATTCTCCGCCGGCCCGACACCGGCAAGGAGGCGATCGGCGCCGAGACCGAAGTCATCGAACTGCTCCTCGCGGCGCAGACTCCTCCGCCCGGTGGCGGCGGCGGCGGCGGCGGCGGCGGCGGCGGCGGCGGTGGCGGCCCGCCCGGCGGCGGCAGTGGCGCTGGCAACAGTGGCACGTCGCCCGGCGGCGGCGGCACCGGCACGACCAACGCCCTCGCCGAGATCCTCCGCGGTCAAGGCAACAAGACCAAGGGGGGCAGCGACAACGAGAGCGAGGGATCGAAGGAGGCCGGGACGGGCAAGGCCGGTCGCGACCTGCCACCCGAGTATCGCGAAGGGCTCGACCAGTACTTCAACGAACTGGAGAAGATGCCCCGATGAGCCGGCGGGTGTGTGCAAGCGTCCCGCGGCGGGCCTGGATCAGGATGAGCTGTGGTGCGGCGGTCGCGGTCGTGCTGACGACGGCGATTGCCGACGCCCAGGTCGTCGGCGGTGCTGGTCGCATCCAGGGACGACTCATCCAGCGGATGCAGTTCGGTGCTGGTGCCTGGGGAGGCATGCGGCCGCCGCGGCCGGTGGATGAAGGCAGCGCGCTGTTTCCGGGCGACGACTTCCGGCGCATCGGCGATCCCTGGTGGGACGACGTCGGCAAGGAAGAGGCGGTGGCCGAGCCGCCCAAGGTCGAGCCGCCGGCGGCGGCGGACGTCGCGCCAGGTGAAGGGACGGGCGACAACCCGTTCCCGCTGGATGCGGCCACGTTGTCCCGCGAGCAGCGGGAGGCGGTCTTCAAGGAGACGGCCCGGCTCGCCGCCGTGACCGGGATGATGTGCCTGCGCCGAGAACTCTCCACCGTGCGGCAGATTCGTCCGGCGCTTGACGAGCAGCAGCGGGCGTTCGTCCTGCTCGCAGGGAGGAAGGCCGTCCGCGAGCGGCTGGCGGCCCTCGAGGAAAAGCCGTTGACCCGCTGGACGAACGAGCAGAAGCAGGGCCAGGAAGCGGCGATCCGCGCGGCGATCGCCGCGTCGCTCGGGGCCAATGATTCGGATGCGGCCCGGGAAGCCTACGAGGCGGAAGTGGCCGGCCGCGACGACCGCCGGACACGGGCCGCTGTGGCCGCGCTCGTGGCGGAAATCGACCGTGACGCGCCACTCACGGTCGAGGAGAAGACCCGGCTCGCCGACGGCCTGACGGAATTCTACCGCGAAGCCTGGCGGGGAGCCGCTGAAGACTACCCGGGCGGCCTCGCCGGCGGCTTGGGGATGCAACTGCCGAGCGGCCTGGATCGCAGCGTGGAGCGGGTCCTGGGCAAACAGCGGAAGGCCGAATGGCTGGCACGCCGGCAGGCCGCCGGCGGCGATGCCGAGAGGAACGACGACGCGGGGATGGGCATTCAAAACGGTAGAGTGCTCCAGATACGTGGCGTGCAGCAGGCGAACGGCGTGGGTGTCGCGGTCGTCGTCGAGGCCGCCGCAGTCGGGCCCGTCCAGGAAGAGGCTGCAAAGGACCCAGCGGCCGAGGGTGGAGCGGCCGAGGGCGGAGCGGAGTGAGGACGGCATGCTGATGACGCGAAATCTCCTGACCTTCGCCCCCTGTGCGGCGCGTGTCGTCTTGCTGACGATCGTGGCGCTGTCGGGCGGGGCCGCATCGACTCGCGCCGAGGAGCCGAACCAGGACCGCAGGCGAGAGCAGGAACTTGCCGAGCGGATTGCGCGGGAGAAGGCACTCAAAGAGCAGGCTGTGCCAGCTGCGGTTGCGGTCCAGCTTCAAGCCCAGGTGCAGGCATTTGGGGGGCCGGGTGGGTGGACGACCGACCTCGGGACTTCGTTCGACCAGACGTTGTTCGGGGCCGATCGGCCCGCCGCGGATCGCCCGAACGCCGACACCACGGCCCGACTTACGGCGGTCAGAAAAAAGGGCGAGGAACGAATCGAGAAGATCCACCAGATCGTGGGGCTGTCCGCCGCGCAGCGGGCGAAGCTCCGGGCGGCCATGGAGGCCGACGTGGGCCGGCTGGCCGAGGAGATCGACGCGGTCCGTGCCGGGTACGTGGGGCAGAAGGTCACTGTGGGAGCGGATGGCGCGGGGCAGGAGCGGATCAACCAGATGCAGCAGGACGCCCAGCAGTGCGTGCGGCTCATGGCCGCCGCCTTCGGTCCGACCGCGCTGCTCTTCAAGGTGCTCGGTGACACGCTCGACGAGCGGCAGGCAAAGCTCTACGCGGAGACGATGGCCGAACGGCGCGGGACCGTGTGGAAGGCCCTGATCGGTGCGGCGCTGCTGGTCCACGACGGCGTCCTCGGCCTCACGCAAGCGCAGCACGCGGCGGTCGAGGCGCTGCTCATGGCGGATATTCCGCCGCTGACGCTGGAACTGTCCGGCCAGCGGTCGGCTGGTGGCATGACGGCGCCGACGGGCCTCGTCATGCTCCGCCTCGACCAGGCCGGTGAGGAAAAACTCGGCGGGCTGCTCGATCCCCGCCAGCGGGCCGTTGTCGCGGCGCTGGCGAAACAACTCGGCGAGCCGGCCGAACTGCAGGCCCAATTGATCGCAGGCGGCATCCTGGAGGAAACCCCATGACCGGAATGATCGCAGGACACCCGCTGAGACGCCGCAGACTTCCGCCGGCCGTCTGGCCGCTCCTTTTCCTGCCCCCGATGGTGGTGGCGGTTTCGGGCGACGCGGCGGGGCAGACGCCGCTGGTGAAGTACGGCGATCCGGTGCCGCGGGACGTGCGCGAGATCTACGACGCGGGTCTCCGCTATCTGCTCAAGACGCAGGCCGAGGACGGCTCCTGGAAGGACGGTCAGGCGGGCCCGGGCGTGACTGGGATGGCGATGATGGTGCTCCTCGCTTCGGGTGAGGATCCGAATTACGGCCCGTATCGGGTTCCGATCCGCAAGGCGATCCGCAGCATGATCGAGGCCCAGGATTCGAACGTCGGCTACCTGTGCGGGAGCCAGGGGGGCCATGACAGCATGTACCAACACGGTTTCGCCACGCTCGCCCTCGCCGAGGCGTACGGGGTCGTCGACGATCGCACGCTCTGGACCGAGGTCGGCGCCAAGACGGGCAGCAAGGGAGCCGGGCGGTCGATCGGCAAGGCGTTGGAACTGGCGGTGCGGTGTGCGGTGACGAGCGCCAAGCAGAATCCGACCGGAGGCTGGCGGTATGGTCCCGACCAGAAGGATGCCGACACCTCCGTCAGCGGCGCGGTCTTGATGGGGCTGCTCGCGGCCCGCAACGCCGGCATCGAAGTGCCGGACGAGACCATTGACCGGGCCATCAAGTACTACGTGACGATGACCGGCGGCAACGGACAGGTCGGCTATTCGGGCAGCCCTGGCGGCGGCAGCCCGGCCGTGACCTCGATCGGTGTGCTCTGCTACTCGATCGCCCGGAAGCGGGACCTGCCCCAGTACAAGGCGGCCTCCAAGTACCTCGTCGGCATCAGCACCGGCGGCGGCACGGGAGGCATGGGTCACGGCTATCCGGGCTACACGGAGTATTACCAGGCGCAGGCGCTCTTTCAGGCGGACGTCGAGGCCTGGCGGAAGTGGAACGACGGCCTCGTCAAACAGCTCAAGCGGATGCAGCAGAAGGACGGCAGCCTGTCGGGTGGTCCGCATGGCAACATGGGAGGCGCCACGGTTACCACGTCGCTCTACCTCCTCTCGCTGGCGGTGAACTTCAAGTTCCTGCCCGTCTACGAACGCTGAGCAGGATCGGGAGAAGCGCCATGGTTCCGCGGGTGTGGTTGGGTGCCGCGGTCGTCGCCATCGTCGGTGCAGCCGCGCCGCTGGTGGCATTCGAGCCGGCCTCGGGTCGTGCTGATGCGCTTGCCGGAGCAGAGGCCGAGTCCCAGGAAAACGCCCCGGACCAGCGGGCTGCGGACGCCAGGCCGAAGACCGAGAAAAACGACAAGGCCGAGATCCTGGCCAAGAAGAAGGCCGAGGCGGAAGCCAGGCGGAAGCAGATCCAGCAGGCGCAGGCGGAATTGCAGGCATTGCAGGCGGAACTGAAGAAAATCGTCGTCACCGACCCCGATCCGGAAAGCGACGGCCCGCCGCCAACGAATGACCCACAGGCACTCCAGGTGTGGAACCACAAGCAGAACATTCGCTTGATGGCCGGGAATTTCGAGCAGTGGTCGATGCGGGGTTTCCAGAGCGAACTCGAACTGATCCGGCAGACCTGCGGCAGCCTCCCGCCGGAGGTGCGACAGAAGGCGCTCGCGGCTGGGAAGGCAGCGATCGGGAAGGCGGCTCTCGAGTTCGCCAATGCGCGGGCGGCCGGTCGACCGGTCGCGAACGTCGTCGCGAACGTTGATGTCCGGCAGGCCGGCATCGACGCCGTGATGGCGCTGGTCCGGCCGGAGACGTCCGCCGAGGACGTTGCCGCCTACGAGGCCGAACTGCGGGCACGCCTGGACCGGCGCCGGAAGCAAGCCCGGGCGATACTGCTCCTGTCCCTCGATGCCGAGCTGGAGCTCACGGCCAGCCAACGCGATGCGATCACCGCCGCGCTCGAGCGGGACTGGAAGGATGCCTGGACGACGAGTGTCATGACCTTCAACGGCACCGCGTTGAGTTCCGCTGTGCCCGACTTCGCCACGGACTGCGTCGCCCCCGCCCTGACGCCCCGGCAGCTGGAGAAGTGGAAGCGATGGCGTGGCCAGGCGAGCCGGTCGACACTGGTGGGAAGCCCCGACTTCCACTTTGAGGCGTTGAGCGGGCTCGGCGTCCTGAGCCCTGATGAGTGGTGGGGCGAATGAAGATCATCCGGCGTCCGCCTCAGCCGATTGTCCGGGCCGCCCGCGCAGCGGTCTGGCTGGTCTGCGCCGTTGTCGTCAGCGGCAGCGTCCACGCCGAGGACGACGTCGTCGTCGCGGAAGAGGTGGTGCATGCCGAGCCCGAGGTGTACCGATTCGATGCCCGCCAGGCCGCCGCCCAGGTCGCGTCGCATGTGGCGCACTACGAAGGCACGGTGTTCTTGTTGACGCATACGCCGCAGCGGGCCCCCAGGACGCGGCAAAACCCGCCGCAACGGTCGGTCCGCGGCCGCGTGGAGGGGGTCCTGGATCGATGGATCGGCCACGTCGATGCGGCCTGCGAACTGACGGAACCGCAGCGGCTTCGGCTCCGCGAGGCGTTGCGGTCCGACGTCGAGCCAGCGGTCGCGCTGATCGAGGCCGACATCGCCAGGTACAAGGCGATGCAGTTCGAAGGGCGTGATTTCAAGTTCGTCCAGCAGGTGCAGCAGCAGTTGAACGAGGATGCCGTCCGGGCGCGGGAGATGCTCATGCGGGCGTTCGACGGCGATTCCCTGCTGTTCAAGATCCTGCCGACAACGGTCACTGCGGAGCAGCACGACCGGCTGATGGCCGATTTTGCCGCCCGGCGTGCCGGCCGCTGGGCTGCGGCGGTGGCGATGGTGCTGGTTTCCCTGGATCGGACCGTCGGACTCACGGCCCGGCAGCACGCGGCGCTGGAACGCGTGCTGCTTGCGCGGCAACCGACGATTCGCATCTATCCGCCGAACGCATCCGACATCGGCGAGCTCCAAGCGCTTGTGTGGATCGAACTGGCGGACGAGGACGAAGACGAACTGAAGGCGATCTTCACCGAGCGGCAGTGGGCCGTTCTCGCGGATCGTCGGCAGGCCTGCAAACATGACCGGCCTCATATCGTGAAACAGGGGTGGTACGAGCCATGAACGCAGGCATCTGCACGATCCTGGGACGGAGAATCTCCATGCCCCACGCCATCCGCCCGCGATCGGGCCGGGGAGCGATCGCCGCCGCAGCGGTCGGCTGCCTGACCGCCATCCTGGTCGCCGCTGGTTCGGTCGGCCCGCAGGCGGCGGACGGAAAAGAAGTCGAGGCGTCGCCTGCCCCGCCAGCGAGCCTGTCGCCGCCGCAGACGATCCCCCAGTTGCTCGTGCCGCCCCCCGAAGCGACAGCTGCGGCCGTGCTCGACCTGCACGGCAACGGATTCAGCGTCGGAAGCCTGCTCGACGCCCCTGCCGCCGGGGACGGGCCGCGGACGACGCTGCTCTGGAAATCGGAACTCTTTGCGACGCCACTGGAACTGGCGATTCCGGAGATCGTCCGCGTCCGTTTTCCGCGCCGAAAAGAAGTCCTGGACCGGGCCGGTGCCTGGAGGTTCGAACTGCAGGGGGGAGACGTCATCCTGGGCACGCTGGAAGGGATTGACGCCGAACGATTCACGGTCAATCCGCTCGACATCGGCACCGGGCCGTTGCAGATCAGGCGCGTGTCGGTGGAACGGATGCGGCGGCTCGAAGGGGGCGTGCGAACGATCGTTCCCGGCGGGCTCGAGGGCTGGGATGCCGCCCGCGGGGTGTGGCAGGAGCAGAAGGGGATGCTCGCGACCGATCAGCCCAATGCGGTCGCGTACCGCGACGTCGGTGCGCCCGCCAAGGCCTGTTACGACGTCGTCCTCACCTGGACGGTGCGGCCGGAGTTCGACCTGTTCGTGGCCGCCGACGCCGAATTTGCCGCGGACCTCAAGCAGGCTCTGAAGCCGGCTTCGAATCCGAAGCGGGCGCATGTGGACCAGTACCGGCTGCAGGCCAGCGGTCAGGGAAAACTGCAGGCCTGGCGGGAGGCGGCCAAGGCCGACTTCGAGGAGATCGCCGGCCTCGCTGTCGGCGGCGGCAGGCTGCACGTCCAGTTGTTCGTCGATCAGGAGAGCGGTCGGATGGCGGTCACGATCCCGCAGGATGGCCGGCCGGCAGGGCCGCCTGTGTTCGACAAGACGATTGCGGCACGCAAAGCCGTCCGGCCGGGATTCGCGGTCAAGGTGCGAAAGGGCACGCTCCGAATCGACAGCCTGCGCGTCGTGCCCTGGGACGGGGGCCAGCCGCGGCTGGAGCCGGTCGTCGGGCTGGGAAGCGCGACGGCCGTGCTCGAGTCCTTCGACAGGGCGACGGGGGAATTCGTCGTTCGCGACGGTGAGGAGACCGGCCGGGTCACCGCGGCCGCGGCGGGTGAACTCGAGTTCGACGCCGCGCCGGCAGCGACCCCTCCGGACCGCGGTCCGGCTCCGGTGCTGCTCGGTTTTTCGGCCGGCAGCAGGCTGACCGGCTCGGTCCGCGAAATCGCCAAGGACACGGTAACGCTCGACAGCCCGCTGCTGGTTGGGCCGCTCGCATGCCCGGTCGACAGGCTGTCGCTGCTGGAGTCGGCCGGCATGTGGCACCCGCGTCCGTTGCCGGGCCGCGTCGGGCTGTTGGCTGCCGACACGGATCGGATGCTCGGCTGCGTGGAGCAGGCCAACGGCGTCGGGTGGCAGCCGTGGGGTGCCGTGGCGCCCGCTCGGTTTGCGGCCGCGGCATCCGCGAAAATCTCCTTCCGGGGCACGCCCCTGCTCGGCGGTGCCGGCATTTCGGTCGCCAAACAGGGAAACGCCTGGGCCGTCACCGAGATCGCCCCGGGCGGTCCCGCGGCGCGGCATGGTCGGATCCAACGGGGCTGGAAACTGGAGGCCATCCAATTGCTCCCCGGTGGGCAGCCGCTGCCTGCGGCCGGACTGAAGCTCGACGAGGTGGTCGGGCTGCTCCGCGGAATCATCGGTTCGAGCGTCGGCCTGCGGCTGACTGATCCCTCTGGGCAGGCCGAGGAAGTGACGCTGGTCCGGGACCGCGCCGGTCGCGGCGATGTCACCTCACCCGAGCAGGATCTGCTCGAGGCCGCGCTCAAGATTCACGACGACAAGTCGGGCATCAAGGCCGGCATCGGTCCCGCGGGAAGCCTGGTCACCCTCAAGACCGGCGACGTGATCTCCTGCACGGTGATCGCGGGAGATGCGGACGGGCTACGGGTGAAGACCGACCGGGGGGACGAGGTGCTCATCCCCAATGCCCTCCTGCGGGCGGCTGAACTGCTCAATCCGAAGGGCGGCACACTCACCGCGCAGAAAAAGGAGCGGCTCACGACGCTGCCACGGCTGCAGCTGGCCGACCCGCCCACCCACCTGATCCGGCTCGACTCCGGCGATTATCTCCGTGGCAAAATGCTGTCGCTCGATGCCGAGACCGTGAAGTTCAGGGTGCTCGAGGAAACGAAGCAACTGCCCCGGGCCGCGCTGGCCCGGATCATCTGGCTGTCGGTGGCGGGGGACAACGCGGACCAGAAGGCGGTCGAGATGATTGCCGGGGGCGCAGGCCTGCCGGTGCAGGGCGTGGCGACGAACAAGCGGCGGCTGACGATCGCCGCCGAGCAGGTCAAGGACGGCATCCTGATCGGTACCGCCGGGCCGCTTGGAAGGCTGCCGATCGATCTCCGGACCTGCGAAGCACTGTTCATCGGCGCGGCGATCGCGGCCCAGCCTCCGCTGGCGAACGATTTCAAGACCTGGGAGCTGAAGCCGGCCAAGCTGCCCGCGGCGCTGTTGCAGAAGTGACGCCGCGATCCCGCGTTCCGCGGGTCAGCGGACGTCGGGGGGCGGGAGGAGTTCCGGTGCAGCGGATTCCCGCGGGGTGCCCGGCCCGGCTGCCGGCGGCAGGACTACCGCTTTCGGCTCGGTCCGCGTGGCGGGGTCGCGGGGCGGCAGTTGCACGGGGCGGGCGTCGGCGCCGATCGACTCGAAGTTTTGGGTGATCGGGCCGCGGCTGAAGATCGCCGGCCGCGAGTGGCCGTAATCGAGATACAGGCTCGCGTCCCGCTGCCGGGCCCGGCGATGGGCGTCGAAGTAGGCCTTGCCGGGCCACGGGCCCTCGGCGAGAAACACGCCGTTGTATTCGAGCAGCGAGCCCTTGCGGAAGTGAAGCTGGGAGATCGAGCGGGTGTAATCGACGAGGGCGCGATAGTACGAACTCTCCGCCTCGGCCCGGCGCCGCTGGGCGTCGAGCAACTGGTCGAGCGTCACCTGTCCGGCGTCGTAGGCGGCCTGCACCGCGTCCACCTGCCGCTCGGCGGCGACGCGCCGGTTGAAATTGGTCTGGGCGAGGGCGAAGTTCGTGTCGACGTTGCGGACCGCCTCGACGAGGGCGTGCGATGCCTCGAGTTCCTCGTCCTGGAGCCGGGCCCGCTCGCGGGCCAGCTGGAGCTGGTGGTGGCGGACGGTGGCCAGTTCGCGCCGGAAGCCGAGCGGCATCTGAAACTGTGCCCCGGCCTGCCATTCCTGGAACTGTCCGGAGAGGAGCGACGAATAGGAGTCGGTGCCGGCAAGCGGATCCGCCCCGTTGGCGTCGTAGGCCACGTAGTTTTGGTTGATCAGTTCCTGCCCCATGCCCAGGAACCGCCAGCGGCCGACGAGGTCGAGCCGGGGCAGGACCAGGTTCTTGGCAGCCGTCAGCTCCAGTTCACGTTGCTTGATGACCCACTGCGGCTTGCGGAGTTCGGCCGAACGGGAGAGCGCCTCGACGAGCGACTGCTGCCAGTCGAAGGAAATCCGCGCGGTGGTCGGCTCGTCCGCCGGACGGATGAGCCGGCCGTCGCTCGCCGCGATGCCCATCATGTAGCGGAGCCGGCTTTCGCAGCGGTAGACGTCGGTGAGTGCCTGCTCGACCTCGGCGCGGAAGAAGAAATACTGTTCCCGAGCCTGGGCCTCCTTGTCGCGCTCGCCCCCCCTGGACCCCTCGACCATCAGGGCATGGACCTTCCGCCAGGCCTCGAGGGAACTGTCGCGGCCCGCCTTGCGGGCCTCGAGGTTCCGGTAGGCGAAATACAGTTCCCAGTACGACTGCTCGGTGTCGCTCACCAGGTTGCGAACGCCGGCCTCGAAGTCGGCCAGGGAGATGTCGGCGTTGATCCGGGCGAGGAGCACGCCCCGAAAGACGGGTCTGCCGAAGTTGTTCTCGAAGGCGTCCGGTCCGGCGATCCGGTTGTACGTCACGCCCGCACCCTGGAGGAGCGGCTGGTTGAAGGTGAAGTCGTAGTTGGTCTGCCAGGTCGAGGGGACTCCGTCCTGGCGGATCGGGGAATTGTTGTTGTCGTACAACGTCTGGTTGGCGAAACCGAACGTGGCACCCGTCGCGGTCCGTTTGGTGAGGCCGGTGGTCCAGTTGCCCGTGTCGCCGAGAAACTGCTGCTGGAAGATGAACGTGCCGACGCCGCCGACGTTCTGCGGTCGATTCTGCCGGTCCCAGGTCAGTGAACTGGTCAGTTGGGTGTCGAACAGCGCCAGCGCGCTCTCCACGCCGCGAAACGGATCGGTCTCGACGATCGCCGGATCGTAGATGCTCGGCGTGGCCTGGGGATTGGTGAGCAACGACACCGGCGGCTCGCCGGTCTGGGGACGCGGGCCGCCGAAGCTGCCAAACCGGCCGCCGAGGTTTCGCAGCACCTTCCCGTTTTCCAGGGCCGTGCGGATCGCCTCCTCGAGCGAGAGTTCCCAGATGTTGTCAAAATTGGGGTTCGAGAGGGTGAGTGGCTCGACGGCGCCGGCGGCCTCGGCGAGCGGCTCCTGGTCGCTGTCCGGATACTCGATCTTCTGGATCGCCCCGACGTAGTGCGACAGGTCGCCGTCCTCGAAGAAGTAGAACGGCTGCCGCGGGGCGCAGCCCGAGGCGAGGACCGCGACGCTCGTCAGGACGACCCAGGCTTTTCGAACGGTGCGCGTCACGGCGGGGGATCCGATAACGGTGCGGCCGATCTCCGGCCTTCGTGCCGGAAATCGCCGCCGTCGCGCCTTGGAGGGGCCGGTCGATGACCGGTCCCGGCACGGGGCCCCCCGACTCCGTGCCTGCTCCGATTGCACCGAGGCGCAACGACGGCACCGCTGATATCGTCGCCCCGACCGACAAACTTGGGCGAATCGTCAGGGTTTGCCACTCCGTGCAGGATGCTGGGCAGCGCCGGCGGGCCAGCCTGGCGAGGCAATCTGGCGAACGTGGCCCGCATCGAGAACGGAAAACAGGGCAGCTGTTCCGGGAAACCGCCCCAGGGTCGCGAGGCCCGCGCCGGGCCCGAGTACGCTGAGGGCGGTGGCCAGGGCGTCGGCGGAGGTGCAGTCGGGCGCGATCACCATGACGGCCGTCCGCCCGACCACGCCGAGCCCCGTACGCGGATCGACGATGTGGCTGTAGCGAACGCCGTCGATCTCGACCCCCTGGTAGGCGTCACCGGACGTCGTCAGCGCCGCATGGGCGAGTTCCAGTGGCTGGTCCGCGCCGGCGGGTCCGCCATGCGGAGCGGTCGCGATCCGCCAGCCCCGCGTTCCGGCCGGGGCCGCCGAGACGCGGATGTCGCCCGAGGCGTCGATCATCGCCGTGCGGACGCCCCGGTCAGCGATGACCTCGTGCGCGCGGTCCGCCGCGTAGCCCATGCCGATGCCGCCGAGCTCGAGCCGCGTGCCCGCCAGGGGCAGGCGGACGTCCCTGCGATCCGGGACGAGGACGAGCGCCCCGGACCCGACCGCCGCGCGGGCCGCGGCCAGCCGTTCAGGCCGCGGCAGCCGGCCGGTGCGGCGGGCCTGCCGCCAGAGCGTGGTCAGCGGACCGACCGATGGGTCGAAGGCGCCCGCGCTCGCTTCGCGGATGGCGACGGCACGGTCGAGGACGTTCCACATGGCGGCGGAGACGGGGACGGGATGTGCCATTGGAGCGGCCGCCGAGAGCCGACAGAGTTCGCTCGCCGGGTCATAGTCCGAGAGGATGCCGTCGAGCCGCCCCACCTCGGCGAAGCCGGCCGCGATCGCTGCCTCCGCGACGGCCGCGGTCGTCGCCTCGACCGTGATCGTCCACGGCACTCCCATCAACCGGCGGGTGGTGGAAAATCGGCGTCCCGCCGGCGTCGCAGGGGACGGACCGCCACAGCCGCCGACAAACGCGGTCAGTCCGGCCCCGACGGCTGCACGACACAATCGCCTGCGATAGAATCGTCGCACCATGGACTCGTCGGCCACAGGTTCGGGAATTCCGATCACGTTCCAGTGCACGCCGCTGCGCAGCGTGCCGCGGCTCGACATCCCGCTCGATGCGTCGCCCGGCTTCCGCGCCCGGGCCGAACGCCTCCAGCGGGCCGTGGCCCGCCACGGCGCCCGCAACACCTATTATCTCACCGACGGTCGCTGCACGTTCCACTTCACGAACGACCCCGCCTCCGGGTGGGTTCGCTTCCGGTTCGAGGGCACTCTGCTGACCGATGAGCGGGACCTGCGGACGATCGGCAGCGATTTGGTCGTCGAACTCGACGGTGAGACCTGCGACTGGCTCACCCAGCCGGCAGTCGAATGGCTGCGTGGGACGGTGGTCAGGGGGGTGGAAACCGAGTTCGACCGCTACATCGCCGCCGGAGACCTGTCACGGACGCTCGACCGTCTCGCCCGCGAGCAGGCGGCCAGCGATGCCGCCGGGGGCTACGTCGGCATGAACCTCTGAGATCGGCCGCCGTCAGCCGCGGGGGGAGATTTCGAGAAGCACGCTCTCGTTGTCGCTGCCGCGGATCGGCCAAGAGGCGACCCGGCGGACGAGCAGCCGCTTGGTCAGGCCCTGAAGCCGGGCCGCATCCTTCTCATCCTCCCATCGTGGCCCCTTGACCACCAGCATCCGGCCGAAGCAGGCGGCAAGCGGTTCGAACCAGCCGAGCAACTTCGCGAGCGGCGCGACGGCCCGGACCACGAGCGTGTCGAACCTGTCGCCAGCGCCGGCCCGCGCCTGCACCACGCTCTGCGCGGCACAGGCATGCATCGGAATCTCGAGGCCGATCTCGGCCACGATTTCAGACACGGCCCGGGCCCGCTTGCCGACGCTCTCCGAAAGCTCGACCCGGAGGTCGGGACGGAGGATCGCAAGCAGCACTCCCGGCACGCCCCCACCGGTGCCGACGTCGAGGACCCGTTCCCCCGTCGCCAGCCGGGGGGCGATCGCAGCCGCGTCGGCGACGTCGCGGGAGACGTACCGCTGCACGTCGGTGTGCCGGGTCAGGTTGAGCCGTTCGTTCCAGGCCCAGAGCCGGTCGGCGTAGGCGGCGAGCCCGGGCAGGCTCCCCGCTGGCACTTCCAGACCCAGCCGTGCCGCCTCTTCCGCGATCGCCTTCTCGAGCTGGAAGCGGTCGGGAAGGCTCATGCGGACACCAGCGGCGAACGTGGGCTCACTTGATGAACAGCATCTCGCGGTACGTCGGGAGCGGCCAGAGGTCGTCGGGCAGGATCGACTCGATCTGGTCGGCCGTCTCGCGGAGCGCCGCCATCGCCGGGATGACGTCGTCGTGGAAGTGCGTGACCTCGGCCCGCAGGTCGCCGCCACCATGGTGACCGAGCGCCTTCTCGAGCGCGTCGATCCGGCTCTCGAAATCCCCCACGAGCTTCGTCAATTTTTCGAGCGTCCCCATGTGCACCTGCTGCCCGAGGCTCTTGAGCTTGGTGGCCGTGTCCACCAGCTCGCCCTGGTAGCGGTAGCCGGCCGGCAGGATCATCGTCTTGGCGATCTGCAGCGCCGCCTGCCCCTCGGTGTTGATGTCCTTGCAATACCGCTCCATGTAGATGTCGTAGCGACTACGCATCTCGCGTTCCGAGAGCACGCCGTACTTCTCGAAGAGGGCGATGTTCTTCGGGGCGACGAGCACGTCGAGCGCCTCCGGCGTGGCCTTGAGGTTCGGCAGCCCGCGTTTCTTCGCCTCGTCGTGCCACTCCTGCGCGTAGCCGTTGCCGTTGAAGATCACCGCCTTGTGCTCGGAGATGATCTTCTGGAGCAGCTTCTCCACCGCACCGGCGAGCTTCGACTGGTCGCCGCCCGTGGCCTTCTCCAGCTCCGTGGCGATGAAGTCGAGGCTCTCGGCCATGATCGTGTTCAGGGCCACGAGCGGGCCGGCGATCGACTGGCTCGAACCGACCGCCCGGAACTCGAACTTGTTGCCCGTGAAGGCGAACGGGCTCGTGCGGTTGCGGTCGCCCGCATGCTTGGGGAGGGTGGGCAGCGTGTCGACGCCGACGGTCAGCGTGCCGGTGGATTTGGAACTCGTCGCCTTCCCCTTCTCGATCTGCTCGAAGACGTCGGCGAGCTGGTCCCCGAGGAAGATCGAGATGATCGCCGGAGGCGCCTCGTTGGCACCGAGCCGGTGGTCGTTGCCGCTGGCGGCCACCACGGCCCGGAGGATGTCGGAGTGCAGGTGGACCGCCCGGATCACGGCCGAGCAGAAGACGAGGAACTGCATGTTGGCATGCGGCGTCTCGCCCGGCTCGAGGAGGTTGCCGAGCTTGCAGCCGAGCGACCAGTTGACGTGCTTGCCGGAGCCGTTGATGCCGGCGAACGGCTTCTCGTGGAGCAGGCAGGCCATGCCGTACTTCTGCGCCACCCGCGTCAGCGTCTGCATGATGGTCTGCTGGTGGTCGGTGGCGATGTTCGCGTTCTCATAGATCGGGGCGATCTCGTACTGGCTCGGGGCCACCTCGTTGTGCCGGGTCTTCACCGGCACGCCGAGCTTGAAGAGTTCCCGCTCCCCCTCCAGCATGCAGGCCAGCACCCGCTCGGGAATCGCGCCGAAGTACTGATCCTCGAACTCCTGCCCCTTCGGCGGCTTGGCGCCGAACAGCGTCCGTCCGGCCACGACCAGGTCGGGACGGGCGAAGAAGAAGTTGCGGTCGATGAGGAAATACTCCTGCTCCGGCCCGGCCGACGCCGAGACCTGACCGACGTCCTTGTGGCCGAAGAGTGCCAGCACCCGGCGGGCCTGCTTGTCGACCGCCTGCATCGACCGCAGCAGCGGCGTCTTCTTGTCGAGAGCTTCGCCGGTCCAGGAACAGAAGGCGGTGGGGATGCAGAGCGTGGTTCCGTTGGGATTGTCGAGGATGTAGGCCGGGCTCGTCGGATCCCAGGCGGTGTAGCCGCGGGCCTCGAAGGTCGCCCGCAGGCCGCCCGAGGGAAAGCTCGACGCGTCCGGCTCGCCCTGGATCAGTTCCTTGCCCGAGAACTCGGCGATCGCGTCGCCTTCCCCGGTGGGGGAGAGGAAACTGTCGTGCTTCTCGGCCGTGATGCCGGTGAGCGGGTAAAAGACGTGGGCGTAGTGCGTCGCCCCCTTTTCGATGGCCCAGTCCTTCATCGCCAGGGCGACGGCGTCGGCGATGCCCGGGTCGAGAGGCTTGCCCTGCTTGATCGTCGCCTGCAACGCCTTGTAAACGCTCTTCGGCAGCCGGTCCTTCATCACCGAGTCACTGAACACGTTGGCGCCGAAGAGTTCGCTCGTGGGCGTCTCGCGAAAGTTCCAGGCCTGGCCGTTGGCCTTGTAGCTGTTGATGGCGGCGACTGCGCTCGCGCGGGCAGAGGTCATGGGGAAAGTCCTTCTTCGTTACGAGGCTGTTGGAAAATGGATGTGCTTACCTGCCAAGCCCGGGGCTTCGGTCATGCAAGGCGACCGGAGCCGCCGGGCATGCGGCTTCCGGGCACTCCCGTGTACGGTCGTTCCGTGTCGCTCGGCGCAGCCAGAAGAAGAATTCAACGCCGGACGACGGATGAGGGGAACAAAGGCGAGCCTAACGGCGCGCCGGGGGCAGTTCAAGGGGCCGCGTCCAGGGGCCGCGCCGCCATCACCGTGTCCGGCTGACCGGGTGCGTGACGGGCCGATCGCGGCCACGCCGGGCGACATCCAGTGCCGTTTCCAAGACCGGATCGGCCGCCGTGGCGGGCACGGCCCCAACGGTCTGCACAGGACGGGCCGCGACCTGGACCGGCACGTCGGGCTCGACGCCGACCCGGCTGAACGGCAAGCCCTTGGGTGAATAGAACTTCGCCGTGGTCAGGCGGATGCCGACGCCGGCCACCTGGAGCGGGAAGATACCCTGGATCGAGCCCTTGCCGTAGCTCCGCGTGCCGACGATCGTTCCCCGGGCATGGTCGCGGATCGCCCCGGCGAGGATCTCGCTGGAACTTGCCGAGTCGCCGTCGATGAGCAGAACCAGCGGCATGCGCCACGTCCCCTCGCGGGCGGCGGTGTAGTTGAAGTCTTCCTCCGGGCTGCGGCCGCGGGTGGCGACGACGAGGCCGCGCTCCAGGAACAGGTCGGCCACGTCGACGGCGGCGGAGAGCAGGCCGCCGGGGTTGCCGCGCAGGTCGAGCACGAGCGACCGCATGCCCGCGCCGTCGAGCCTGCGGAGTGCGTTCTCCACGTCGGCCGCGGTCGTCTTCTGAAACGACGTGAGTTTCAGATAGCCGACGCCGGCCGCGGGATCGACGAGTTTCACGTCCTCGACGCTCGGCACCTCGACATGCTCGCGGCGTACCGTGATCGCCCGCGCCGGAGCCGGCGCCCGGAGAATCGCCAGCGTCACCAGCGAGCCTTCCGGCCCCTGGAGAAGATGGGCTGCCTGATCGACGCCCATGCCGCCGATCTGCCGCCCACCGACCGCCACGAGGTGATCACCGGCGCGAATTCCCGCCCGCGCCGCAGGGCTCCCCGGAATCACGTGCACGATGAGCAGGCCGTCGGCCGCGGTCTTCAGTTCCACACCGAGGCCGACGAAAGTCCCCTCGATCTGCGCGTAGAGATCGTCGAGTTGCCCGTTGGTGAGGAATGCGGAGTATTCGTCGAGTCCGCCGACGGCGGCCGCTGTGAGTTCCATGAGCGTCACCGCCGGCGGCACGCCGAGGAGCGAGTGGGCCGTTCGCGCCAGCCAGGCGGCTACCGTCTCCGCATCTCCCTGGGTCGCGATCTGCCGCGCGGCAAACAGCCGGCCGACATGCTCGCGATACAACTCGCGCCGCTCGGGCGTCGCCTGCGTGGCGAACGCCGCAGTGAAGGTGGCGTCGTCGAAGGCGACGTCCAGCGCCTGCCGGCCGCGCGACATGAGCCGGTTGAAGTTCGGCGCGTCGACGTGGTGCGAGGCGATCCGCGCCAGGGCGTCGCCGTAGAGTCGCCGGGCGTCGGCTTCGGTGAGCCTGTCGATCTGCCGGCGGAAGGCCGGTTCGGCATGTCGCCGGGCGATGTCGCAGTGGAGTTTCGCCAGGTCGTACCGTTGGAACAGGGTGGGCGACAGCGTCCCCTTGCGGGCTGCCGGTTCGCAGATGCTGATCACGTCGGCCCAGCGGCCCTCGTGGGCCAGCGTCGCCGTCCGGGTGGCGAGGTCGTCGACCGGGGCGCTGGGGCCACTGGCGATGGCCACCGTGTCGTTCGCGGCCGGCCGCCATTCGAGCGCCGGTTCGCCGGCAGCGATGCCGGAAGTGACGCCCAGGGTCAGGCCGAGATGCAGGGCGACGAGCCACCAGCGGGCTGCCGGCCGGGAGGCGGACGACGTCGGGGCAAGAACGCCTGGCACGAAGTGCAATCCGTTCGGCACGGGGAACCGCAGCCTGTCGCGGCAGCCAGCGGTCGCTCCTATGACCGCCGACGATTATGCCTCCCGTTCGCGGCCTGGGCAAAAACCGGCCGCTGGACCGCTGATTTTTCACACCGCAGGCCCGCACAGCCGCTGCCACCGTCACGCCCGGCACGCCACCGCCACGCCCGACACATTGGTAGGATTGAGGGCATGTCCTCTCCAGCCCGCACTCCAGGCCCGCCAGCCGAACCCGACGCCGCGGCCGGACCGACGCTGGTGCTGCTCGACAGGGTCCGCAGTGGGGATCGCACCGCGGTCGACGGGCTCCTGGAACGGCACCGGGCAGCGATTCGGCTCATGATCGACCGCCGCATGGACCGCGTCGTGCAGCGCAGGGTCGATGCCAGCGACATCGTGCAGGACGTGCTCCTGGAGGCGAACCGCCGACTGACCGACTACCTTGCCAACCCCACGATGCCGTTCCGCCTCTGGCTGCGGCACATGGCCCGGGACCGGCTCATCGACGCCCACCGCCGGCACCGCGTCGCGGCCAGTCGCAGCCTCGACCGCGAGGTGCCGCTCGCGGCACCCGACGACGGCACGCGGTCCGAAGCGGATCTCGCCGGCAACATCGCCGACCGCGAACTGACGCCGGCCGCCGCCGCCACCTGGCACGAACTCGAGCGTCGCTTTGCAGCCGCGGTGGAGCAGCTCGACGAGGGAGACCGGCAGATCGTCTTGCTCAAGCATTTCGAGCACCTTTCCACGGCCGAGGCGGCCGACGCGTTGGGGCTCTCCAAACCGGCCGCGGGAATGCGATATCTGCGGGCGATGCGCCGTCTCAGGGTCTTGCTTGACGAAGACTGAGGGGACTCCCCCCGGCCGCTGCCCGCCTATCATTGAAGGCGACTTTCCGCTGCCCCGTCCGCGGCTGGCGAAACCATGACGACATCGACCCGTTCGCTCGCCATCGACGCGCCGCTCGACGCCGCGGGCGAGGAGCGTCTCGCGCTGCTCGTCGATTCGCTCTCCGAGGAGCCCGGCCCCGCGGCGCAGCGTTGTCTCGACGCTCTCGCCGCCGCCCATCCCGACCTTGCCGGCCACCTCCGTGAACTGTTCGCGGCGATGTCGGTCGCCGATGCCGTTGCCGAGCGGTCGACGATTCTCCACCCCGGGGACAGCCCGCTCGGCCAGCGGCCTGCGCCCCCGGTCCCGTCCCTGACCGACGATCGGACGGCGTTCATGCCGGGCAGTTCCCCGCTGCCGGCCGCCTTCGGCGACTACGAGCTCCTCGAGGAACTCGGCCGCGGCGGCATGGGTGTCGTGTATCGCGCCGTGCAGCGCAGCCTCGGCCGCACCGTCGCCCTGAAGATGCTCCTGCGCCGCGATCTCGCCAGCCCGGCCGACCTGGCCCGGTTTCGCAGCGAGGCGGAGGCTGCGGCCCGGCTCGATCATCCGGGCATCGTGTCGATCTTCGAGGTCGGCGAGCACGACGGCCATCCCTTCTACAGCATGCGGTTCATCGAGGGCACGACGCTCGCCCGGCGGCTCGCCTCCGGCCCGCTGCCGCCGCGCGAGGGGGCGGCGCTCCTCGCCAAGGTCGCCGATGCGGTGCAGGCGGCGCACGACAGGGGCGTGCTCCATCGCGACCTCAAGCCATCCAACATCCTCATCGACTCCGCCGGCGAGCCGCACGTCTCCGACTTCGGTCTCGCCAAGCAGCTCGAGGCCGACGGCTCCGTGACGCACACCGGCGCGATCCTCGGCACGCCCTGCTACATGTCGCCGGAGCAGGCCGCCGGCAGCCGCGGCGACGTCGGCCCGACGAGCGACGTCTGGAGCCTGGGGGCGATCCTCTATCAGATGCTCGTCGGTCGGCCGCCGTTCCAGGCCGCCAGCCCGATGGACACGCTGCTCGCCGTCCTCGAGGCCGACCCGCCGCTGCCGCGGTCGGTGGCCCGCGACGCCGATCGCGACCTGGAGATGGTGGCGCTCAAGGCGCTGCAGAAGCCGCAGGACCTCCGCTATTCCTCGGCGGCCGCGCTGGCGGCCGACCTGCGGTCGTACCTCGCCGGCGAGCCGGTCGCGGCCCGGCGCGGCGGGATCGGCGACGTCTTCAGCCGGCTGTTCCGCGAGACGCACCATGCGGTGGTACTGGAGAACTGGGGCCTGCTCTGGATGTGGCACTCGGTGGTCGGTCTCGCGCTGTGCGTGACGACCGACGTCCTCGCCTGGCAGGGGGTGAAGAGCCACTTGCCGTATCTCGCCCTGTGGGGCGGCGGGCTCGCCCTCTGGGCACCGATCTTCTGGGCGCTGCGTCACCGCAACGGTCCGGTGACGGCCGTCGAGCGGCAGATCGCCCACGTCTGGGGAGGCAGCGTGCTGGCCAGCGTGCTGCTGTTTTGGGTCGAGGCCCTGCTGCCCCCCCACGGCCTCCCGGTGCTCACGCTCTCTCCGGTCCTCGCCCTGTTCGCCGGCCTCGTGTTCTTCGTCAAGGCGGGGATCCTCTCCGGGGCCTTTTATGTGCAGGCATTTCTGCTCTTCGTCACGGCGCTGGTGATGTGCGTCGTGCCGGACTACCAGCACATTCTTTTCGGGGTCGTGAGCGGAGCCTGCTTCTTCGTGCCCGGCTTCAAGTACTTCCGCCAGCGCGGCCGGGGCGAATGATGCGGCGCATCGCCTTGCCAGCCGCCGCGGTGATCGCGGTCCTGTTCGCCGCCGGGACGGCTGCCCGCGCCGGAGACTGGCCGCAGATTCTCGGCCCCGGTCGCGATGGCCAGGCGGCGGCCGACGAAAAGCTCGCCCCCTGGCCCGCCGCCGGCCCGCGGGTCGTGTGGCGGCGGGACGTCGGCTCCGGCCACGCCGGCGTCGCGGTCGTCGGCGACACGGTTTTCCTGTTCCACCGCGTCGGCGACGAGGAGGTCCTCGAGGCGCTCGCCGCGCGGACGGGCGAACGCCGCTGGCGGCATGCCGAGCCGAGCCGGTGACGGCCCCAGGGCGGCGGGGGCGACGGGCCGCTGTGCGGGCCGGGGGTCGATGGCGCCCGCGGGGGGACGGGCGGGGCG
>JBKDUV010000301.1:0-3892 GCA_046339335.1 Planctomycetia bacterium
GCGGGAAAGATTCCACGGGGGGCGATCACGGCCTACGACCTGCGGCAGATGCGGGCCCTCGGCGACGACGCGGTCTCCGCCCGGCTGGACCGCGAGTGGGGCGCGGTCCGCGAGACGGCGGCCGACAAGCGACAGCGGATCGACGCCCTCAAGGAGCGGCTCACGCCGACGGTGCTGGCCGGCGCCGATGCGTCGCGCGGCCGGCTTCTCTACGACCGCAACTGCGGTCGTTGCCACCGGCTGTTCGGCGCGGGGGAAGCGATCGGCCCCGAGCTCACCGGTGGCAATCGCTCGAACATCGACTACCTGCTGGAAAACATCGTCGATCCCGGGGGCACGGTCGCTCCCGCCTACCGGATGTCGGTGCTGGAGATGACCGACGGCCGCGTCTTGAGCGGGCTGGTGACGAGCCGGGACGACAAGGCACTGACACTCGTGACGCCGACGGAGACGCGGACAATTCCGCGGAGCGACATCGAGGAGATCACGGTGACGAGCCAGTCGCCGATGCCCGAGGGAATGCTCGACGCCCTGTCGGCGGAGGAGATCCGCGACCTGATCGGCTACCTGATGCAGCCGGCGCAGGTGCCGTTGCCGTAGGTGGATGTTTTCGCGGCAGCGCTCGCGTGAGTTCCAGCCATGCCAGCCCAACCGCCCAACCCGCCGGTGGACGGCAGAAGTGAGAAGAATTCAGTAGCCGGGCTACGCCCGGCGACAGTAAGCCGGAGCCGACGCCGGGTCGGCGGCGACGGCGCGACAATTCGCCGGCGCGACAACCGGCGTGAATCGCGGCGGCCGCTACACTGACGCCCATGCGGGCAGTCGTACAGCGGGTGAGCGAGGCGAGCGTGACGATCGACGGCCAGTCCGTCGGCCGTATCGACCGTGGCCTGCTCGTCCTCGTCGGCGTCGAGCAGGGAGACACCCCGGCCGATGCCGAGTGGCTGGCCGGAAAGATTGCCGCCCTGCGGATCTTCGCCGACGAGGAGGGGCGGATGAACCGCGCCGTCGGCGACGTCGGCGGCGCGACGCTCGTCGTCAGCCAGTTCACGCTCCTGGCCGACACGGCCCGGGGCACGCGGCCGAGTTTCGTTCGGGCGGCCCGCCCCGAGGAGGCGGTGCCACTCTACGAGCGGTTCACGCAGGCCCTCGGCGACGCGGCCGGCCGGCCGGCCGAACGCGGCGTGTTCGCGGCCGACATGCGCGTGGCACTCGTCAACGACGGACCGGTGACGATCTGCATCGACTCGCGCCGCCGGACGGACGCCCCCCCATCCTCGCACTCGACCCCGGAGAGCCTCCCATGACAGCCCGCGCCTCCCTGCTCGTCGCCGCCCTGTCGGGCGGCCTCGCCGTGACCCTCGGCGCCTTCGGTGCCCACGGTCTCAACGACACGAAATACCTGGAGCAAAAGTATTCCGACCTGCCGGCCAAGACCGTGGCGGGCATGGAGGTGCCGGCGAGCTGGAAGTATTTCCGCGACTTCGAGACGGCGGTCCATTACCAGTTCATGCACGCGGCGGCCCTGCTCGCCTGCGGCCTGCTTCTCCAGCGGCGGCCGTCGCGGCTGCTTTCCGCGGCAGCCTGGTGCTTCATCGCCGGCATGCTGCTGTTCTGTGGCTCGCTGTACGTGCTCGTGATCGGCGGACCGCGCTGGCTGGGCGTGCCGTGGGGCGCGGTGGCGCCGCTGGGGGGGAGCCTGCTGATTCTCGGCTGGCTGGCGCTTGCCGGTCACTGCCTCAGCGACCGCTGACCGGCCTGCCGGAAGACGGTTCTCGGGTGCGCGTCAGGTGGCCACCGCGGCCAGCGGCAGCGTGAGCACGAACCGGGCGCCGCCATCGGGGGGCGGGTCGCTCACGAGGTCGCCCCCCATCTGCCGGGCGAGGCGGCGCGACAGCGCGTGGCCGAGGCCGACGCCGAGGCCTGCCTCTGCCGCGTCACGGGCACTCTTCCGAAACGGCTCGAAGAGCCGGGCCGCCTCGCGTGGAGCGATGCCCGGGCCGTGGTCGCGCATGGCGAGGGCGAGGTGCCGACCGCGCCGGCCGACGGCGAGCTCGATCTCCGCCGGCGTGCCGCCGCGGGCATACTTGCAGGCGTTGTCGACGAGATTGAACAGCACCTGCTCGACCGCCGCCGGATCGGTGAGCACGACCGCCTCCTCGGCAGCCGGGTCGATCGCGACCCGCCATGTGAAGCCCGCCTGTTCGGCCCGCTCCGCCGCCCGTGTGACGGTCCGCGCGAGCAGTTCCGCCACCGGCACCGGCCCGGTCCGCGACGCATGCCGGCCGCGTTCCAGCCCGGCGTAGGCAAGGACGTTCTCAACGAGATGCGTGAGCCGGTCGGCCTCCCTGCGGAGCGTCGCATGGCAGCCCTGCACCTCGCCCTCCGGAACCATTCCCTCCTCAAGCATCCCGGAGTAGAGCCGAAACGTCGTCAGCGGCGTCCGCAGTTCGTGCGTGACGCTCGACACGAACGCCGCCCGGCGCTCGGCGAGCGCAAGCACGCTCGCCAGGAGCGCGGCCAGCGCCGCGGCGGCGATGGCCATCGCGGTCCAGGCCGCGACGAGTGAGCCCCGCAGCGGCGACCAGCCGGCGGTCGGCGGGACAACGACAACGCCGGGCAGGAGCCGTGCCGGGATCGAGGCCAGCAGCCGCTGCTCACTTGCGGGGTCGGCATCGGCCGCCGGCTCGAGTCCGGCGTGCGGCAGGAGATCGGTGATCAAGGCGAGGAGTTCGCTTCGCAGGGCCGGCCAGTCGAGCACGCAGCCCTCGATCTCCTCGCTGCCGGGCTGAGTCGCGACCCGCCGGGCGAGAACGAGCGCATCTCCGACCCACAGCGCGGCCAGGGGCGCCAGCGGGGGGAGCGCGTCGGATGGCGCGTCGTCGCGCTGCACCTGGTTCAGAACCTGCTGCTGGAGCGTGTTCGCAGTTGCCGACCGGGCCTGAAACTCGACGCTGTTTCTGAACGTCTGCTGCCGTGGCCCCGCCAGTTGTTCCGGGTCGACGCGTTTGGGCGGCTGGTTGCTGGGCGCCGGAATCCCGACCGCAGGGGCGACCGGCAGCCGGGCCGCGAGCAGGGCGGTGTCGAACGCCACGCCCCCGGCCTTGGCCGGTGCCGCGGAGACGACCCGCGCTCGGCCGCTCCCATCGACGACGAACGCCTCCTTCACTGGCGGCAGCGGCCGCGTGCGGCGGACGTTCGCCGTCTCGCGGGCCACGAGCGCCCCGACCGCCGAGTCGATCCGCCACAGGGCGAGCCGGACGTTCTCCTCGACGGCCGCCTCGTCCCGGGCCGCGGCCTCCGCCCGGTCCGCCTCCAGCGCCCGCTGCGTCGGCACGACAAGCGCCAGCGCCGCGACGAGCACGCAGACCGCGTAGGCCGCCCAGACACGCCGCGGGGTCATCGCGTCTCCTCCACGCCGTCCGCAGCCCAGGCATAGCCCTGGCCGCGGACGGTGAGCAGCCGGCGCGGGCAGGCCGGGTCGTCCCGCAGTTTTTCCCGCAGCCGCATGACGTGCATGTCGATCGTCCGCGTGGCCATGCCCCGCGGGTCGAGCCGCCAGACCCGGCGCAGGAGTTCCTCGCGGCTGATCGCCCGGCCGGCGTTGGCGGCGAGGTAGGCGGCCAGTTCGACCTCCTTCTCCGAGAGTTCGGCCCGTCCGCCATCGGCATGCCGCACCTCGCGGCGGGCGAGGTCGATCACGAGCCCGTCGCAGGTGATCACGTCGACCGGCCGCGGCCGTTCCGGCGACCGGCGCAGCACCGCCTCGACGCGGGCCAAGAGCTCGCGCACACCAAAGGGCTTGACGACGTAGTCGTCGGCGCCGGCCGAGAGGCCGCCCACCCGGTCGTCCTCGGCGGCCCGCGCCGTAAGCAGGATGACAGGCCGCGTG
>JBKDUV010000302.1:0-6262 GCA_046339335.1 Planctomycetia bacterium
GGACTGATGACGTCGTCGAAGATCTTCCTGATGGGCGCGTCGACAGTGAGGAACCGCACGTCCTTCGACAGGTCCGGCGGCAGCCGGTCGGCCGGGGGAATTTCCTTGCCTTTCGCATCGACGGCCAGCCGGCCCGGGGGATCGAAACTTTTGCCAAGGGGTTTGGCCCCCTCCCAGCGGCCGCCTCCGTTGATTCGCTGCCTCTTCGGCTCCGGTCGCGGCGGCGGAACGAGGGCGTCCTTCATGATCGCATCCGCGGCGTACATGTACCGATCGAACTGCAGCGGCGTGAGCATCAGGACTTCGCCAATGCAGTCGTAACCGTGACCGACCTGGTCGGCCGGAAAATCCTCGCCGAGTGGTATGACCACTCCCGTCAGGTCGCGGATCGTGTTGACGTATTCCGTCTTGCTCAGGCGGCGCAGCGTCACGACTCCGGGATCGGGCTTGGCAGACCGGCTGAGCCTGGCGAACAGGTCGCGAACGGCCGTCCCGAACCGCTCCACTTCCTTCGCATCCGGCTTCGGCCGGCCCTCCGGCGGCATCGCACCACTGGAAACCTGTTCGACCGCGTGGAACCACGTGGCCCGCTCCTTGGCCAGTGCCGTCTCATCTTTGACCGCAAGGAGAGACACGCCCCCCTCCGGCTCCTCGCCGCCGTGGCAGCGGAGGCAATGTTTCTCGACGAAGGCGGCCACGAACCGCCCGTCCGCCGAAAGTTCCTCGGCCGGTGCCGTACCCACGGCCAGGCAGAGCATCAGTCCGAGACAACTACCGAAACGGACCATGGTTCGCGTCCCACGGGAGGCCAAAACATCCGCGGCCGACTCGAGAACCATGCCGCGAACGAATCTTCAGGAACACTTTCCAGCAACCGTGCATCATAGCATATCCAGATTCTTTTCGACGGAAATTCAGCGTAAATCCGCAAAATTTCATGCCGAATCGCGAAACTTCCCGCGAATGAACCGTCGCCACACCATGACCTGCCGGCGGGCCGGCTGGGATAGGCGGCCGAGGCAGCACGAAAAAGGAAGCGGTTCTCGCAAGCCCCTGGCCGCCGGCCCGGAGCAAACGGCCGGCACGCTCGCCGGGGGCAACCACGGGAAACTGGTGCTCGTCAAGTAGCTGGCCCGCGACTGCGAGGTGCTGATCTTCGACGAGCCCCCCGCGGAAAACCTCGTCAACGTCGCCAACCATATCACCGTCATCGCCGTCGTGGCCATCGGCATGAAGATGGTCATCATCGCCGTCATCCAGAACGGCCTGAACCTGACCATCGTGGAACGTTACACGCAGAAGGTCGTGTTCGGCCTCGTGATCGTCGGGGCCGTCCTGCTCGATCGCGTCCGGCACCGCGCTTGACCCCGGCCTCACAGCCGCTTGCCGCGCCGCGCCGCTGCCGTTATCGTGTCCGCGGCTGTCGGCTTTTCCGAATCTGAGGATCGCTCGTGAGCTACGTCGCCGCCCCCGGCCGCTACGATTCCCTCCCCTATCGGACCTGCGGCCGCAGCGGCCTGCGGCTGCCGGAGATCACGCTCGGCCTGTGGCACAACTTCGGCGACGCGACGCCGCTGGAGACGCAGCGGGCGATGCTGCGAACAGCGTTCGATCTCGGCATCACCCACTTCGACCTCGCCAACAACTACGGCCCCCCGTTCGGGAGCACCGAGAGCAACTTCGGCACCCACATGCGGCGCGACTTCCGCCCCTACCGCGACGAGCTCCTGATCTCGTCGAAGGCCGGCTGGGACATGTGGCCGGGCCCGTACGGCCAGGGGGGCGGCTGCCGCAAGTACGTCCTCGCCAGCCTCGACCAGAGCCTCGCCCGCATGGGGCTCGACTACGTCGACATCTTCTATTCGCACCGCTTCGACCCCGACACGCCCCTCGAGGAGACGATGGGGGCGCTGGAGACGGCCGTGCGACAAGGCAAGGCCCTGTACGTCGGGATCTCCAGCTACTCCGCCGGCAAGACCCGGGAGGCGGCCGCCATCCTGCGGCAAATGGGCGTGCCCCTGCTCATCCATCAGCCCTCCTACAGCATGCTCAACCGCTGGGTGGAGCCGGAACTTCTCGACACGCTCCGCGCCGAGGGGGTCGGCTGCATCGCCTTCAGCCCGCTCGCCCAGGGCCTGCTCACCGACAAGTATCTCTCCGGCGTCCCCGCCGACGCCCGCATCAACCGCCCCGGCGGCGGGTCGCTGAAGCGGGAGCACCTGAACGAGACGAACCTGGCGCATGTCCGTGCCCTCAACGACATCGCCCGGGCCCGCGGCCAGTCGCTGGCGCAGATGGCGGTCGCCTGGGTGCTGCGACATGCCGAGGTGACGTCGGCGCTGATCGGCGCGAGCCGGCCCGAGCAGATCCGTGAACTGGTGGCCGCCACCGAGAAGACGACCTTCACGGCCGACGAGCTGCGGGCGATCGACGAGCATGCGGTGGACGGCGGCATCAACCTCTGGCTCAAGCCCTCGACCGACCAGCGGCCGTAGCCCGGCCGCGTGCTAGACGGCCTCTGTCCACGGGTCCACCGTTCATGTCCATCCGGCCCGCCGGCATGCCACCTGCTTCCCGTGCGACTGATGCGCGGACGAATGGCCAGATCGTGTCGAGACAACCGCTTTCTTGGACGCGGGAGCGGCGCACGCCGATCCCCACGTCGAGCCGGCTGCTGCGGAGGCGAACCCGCCGGCTCCTCGCCGCAACGTTGCTCGGTGACGCGGTCGTGGCATGCCTGATGTATCGGGTCCTGCACGGTCGACAGTGAATGCCGAACGTGTCGCTCAGCGGGAGGCCCTATCGAGCCTCCGCCGACGCGGGCCGCAGGGCATCGCGTCGAAAATCGCAGAACCATGAGTGGTTTGCCGACGGCGATGCCCCGCGAACCTGCGGCAGACATGAAAACGGAGGGCACGGGATTCGAACCCGCAACCCCTTTCGGGGCATCTGATTTCGAGTCAGACCGCTAGCCGTTCGCTTACCCTCCGCGACAGAGTCTAGGGCCAGCCCGCCCCAGCCTCAAGATCACGGCGTGCCGGCCGTGCCGCCTGTGACGCCTTTCACGAATGAACGCGGCGTGCCGACCGCGGCATCCCGTGCCGAAGGCGACAGCCGGCCCTCGGTCCGCTCGCCGCTGCGGCGGCATCCTGCCGATGCTCCCGCTAGAGCGGAATCACAGACGCCTTGGCCGGCCGTCGCGGGTCCGCGAGGAGTGCTCCAACGATGGCGAAGGAAACCTGGCGGCTCGTGACACGTGGCAGGGACGGGGAACTAGTCATCCACGACTTCGATTCCGCGGAAGGCATCTTGCGGTCGCACCTGCAGGTCGGCAGCGACGACTGCAGCACCGACCTCGACCTGCGCGGAGCGCCCGTGTTTCGCTCCCTGGTCGGACCGATGCCCGAGGGCCGGACCATCATCCGCTACGAGACGCCCGAGGTCTTCGAGGCCCTGACCATGGAATGGGCCACGCCGCGTCCACCGCGGCGCCGCTCGCGAAAGCCGGCGACGCCGGCCGCCGCGCAGGAGGCGACCCCGGAAGCCGGCCATGCCTGACACCGTCTTCAGCCGCATCATCCGCGGCGCGATCCCCGCGCGGATCGAGCATGACGACGACCGCTGCCTGGCGTTCCACGACGTCGCACCGCAGGCGCCCGTCCACGTGCTCGTGATCCCCAAGCGGCCGATCCCGTCGCTGGCCGAGGCGACCGCCGCCGACGCCGACCTGCTCGGCCACCTCGTCGTCGTCGCCACGCAGCTGGCGCGGAAACTCGGCCTCGATCGCGGCTACCGGCTGGTCGTCAACTGCGGTCCCGACGGCGGCCAGTCGGTCGATCACCTGCACGTTCACCTGCTCGGTGGACGGCGGCTCGGCTGGCCGCCAGGCTGACCGGCAGTGGTTTCCAGCGCGAAACGCATCCCACGGCCGGCGTCGGTCAGCGCCACCAGCCGCGCAGGCGGTCGAACATCCCGGCCGGCTGTGACGGCGGGTGCTGTTTGGTCTGTGGCTGCGCCTGCTGCTGCTCGTGCTGCGGCAGATCGGGCTGCGGAACCTCCGCCACCCGCTGCACGTCAGCCGCGGCGACGAACTCGCCGAGGAATCGGGGCCAATAGCCGTCGAGATCAACCACGCAGCGGCCGATGTCGCCGACGGCGGCAGCCCGCTCCAGTTCGCCGATCAGCTTGGACAACTGAACCCGTTGTGGCTCCTCGAAGGCAAGGTCGAAGACGCGGACTTCGTCGATCTGCACCGCACCCGGACCGAGAAGATCGAACCGCACCCGCAGGGACTCGAGGCCCACGGTCGGCAGGTCTTCCACGGGGAGCACGAACCGGGCCCACTCGCCGGTCAGCGGCCGTCCACCGGTGAGCCCGCCCACGGCGGCGTACCGATAGTACTCGCGGTCGTCGAGCATGCCCTCCAGCGCGACGCGCAGCGGCGGTTGTGCGTCCCCATGCGACACGCGCAGCCTGACGGCGATGCTCAGTCGCCCCGTGGCGGGAGCCGGAAACGGGTTGCTGCGCAGCGTCGACAGGCCGTGCACCGACGAGAACACGATGCCACGTCCGGGACGCTGTCCCGCGACCGCCCCCGCGCCCGGCACGAACGCCAGACCGCCACGCCGCGGCTCGACGAGTTCCCAGCCGGCGATCGCGGCCGCCCGCTGCGGCTCCTCGACGCCGATTTCGAAGTCCGGATTGTCGAGGACGTCGAGCGGCGCCGGCATCTCCAGCACCCTGCGGCGCCGGCGCAGATCCTCGATCCCAGCCGTCACCTCCCGCCGCACCCGCTCGGCGGGCTCGATCCTGGGCGGCGTCCCATCGAGGCCGCCGTCGATCGCGAACGTCCGCATGCCCCAGGCCTCGATCGGGAGCGTGGCGACGCCGTCGATCACCGGAATCGGCGCTGCCTGCGGATCGTCGAGGGGACGGACCGCGGTGGAACGCGACGCCAGCAGGAGGCGGGCCGGCGCGGCCGCCGCGTTGACGGCGTGGAGCACCAGGCCGGCGTCGCCTTGCAAGCCGCGCAGCACCACCGGACCGGCGGCGGAACCGATCCGCTCGAGCCGGCTCGCCGGCAGCGTCGCAAATGCCCGCCGGGCGGAATCGACGGCGGCAGGCATCTCGAGAGCGAGCCGCATGTCGAAGACCGATTCCGCATCGGCCACCGCGACCGCCTCGGTGAGCGCCCGCCGCCCTGCGTCGCCGGCCGGCGGGGCGTGCATCGGGCACTCCTCGGCCGGACCGCCGGCGAACGGCCCGTGCCGGGCCGCACGTCGCAGGTCGATGCCGACCGGCTGCTCGATGATCGCGACGCTGCGGCGCCGCGCCAGCGTCGCAGCCCTGACGAGCGGTGCGGCCCCGTTCACCGCCGCGAGCAGTCCGCGATCGACCCGCTCACCGGCCGCCCCGGGCAGGTGCGGCGACACGTAGACCACGCGTTGATCGATCGTGCTCCGCGCCGGATCGAGTCCGATCTCCAACAGGATGTCGTCGGCGGCGGGCTTGGCGGCAAGCTGCGGGCGGAACCGGGCCGCGAGATCCCCCTGCGCGAACAACGTCGTCGGCGCGAGGTACAGGCTCCAGCGCGGGTCGTGCTCCGCGAGCAGCCCGGCCAGCCGACGATGAAATGCCGCCAGTTCATCGGCCCGCCATGCCAGCCACGGATCGCGAAGCGGCCCCTCGACCATCTCTGCCCGCACCGCGAACCGGTCGGCTCCCTGCGCCTGATCGCCGACGCCGATGGAACGCAGAAACCTTTCGAACGTGGCGTCGTCGAGCCCCCAGGCGACTCCCGGCAGGTGCAGCCAGCCGTCGTGGGGCAGGAGCAGAGCCACGCCGTCCACCAGCGGCCGACCACGCAGCCGCCCGGCGAGGTCGCGGACGTGCTCCTCCACGGCGGCTTGCACGCGGGGATCGAGCAGGTTGTAGTGGGGCGTTCCGTCCGGGTGACGCCGGGGTCGGCCGTCGCGCCCGACACACACGACGCCGTCGCCGCGGCCGCCGCGCACCGCCGCTTCCAGATCCGGCAGCGGCGCGTCGAACGACATCGCCGCCACGAGCCGCAGGCCTTCGCTGGCCTGGACGCGGCAGACCGCCTCGAGAATGTCCCGCGGCGCGGCCGCGAGCCCCGACTCGTCCGGGCCGCTTCCCCAGCGCGGCGCGTGCCGGGTGAGCCGCGACGGCCAGGCCGCGGCGCCATCGGCAAACACGGTCACCATCGCTCCGGCCGCACGCCGGGCACCGAGCAGGTCGGCGG
>JBKDUV010000303.1:0-18088 GCA_046339335.1 Planctomycetia bacterium
GGCTTCCGTGCTGAGGCTCGTCTCGGCAGTCCTCAGCGAGATCAGCGACGACTGGGAAACTGAAAGGTCTTACCTGAACATGAAAGCCAGATGACCCGCCCGCTCATCCCGGCATTTACAGAAGAGGGGTTGCTTTATCGAGTTTCGTGAGCAGTTGGAGGCGATTCGTAATCGCCTTCGTCGATGATCGTCGTTTGCGACACATCGCCCGTGAACTACCTCGTCCTGATCGACGGACAGAGACCTTCATGTCCGGGCGGCTGCGAGATCCCGAAAGTGCGGGTGCATTCACGTGGGCGCGATGCCCGAACCATATTGGAAAAACCACGTGTGCCGGTGATTTTCCAATATGATCCGGGCGGGCGGCTTTCTTACGGAATCAACTCTTGCGTGTGGTTTTCCGCGGCTTCCGTGCGGCCGCCCTCCGGTCGTAGATGAGGGGAACGATCACGTCGGCTGGGTCAGCCGTCAAACGTCGCCGGACTCGTTGAGCCGGCGTTCCAAGGCCGACAGTGTCGCGAGCACCGCATCGAAGGACAAGGACGGGGGCTCCGCGAGGTACATGTCTCGCATCGCCGCGAAGTCGCGACGCAGGGCCGGCAGTCGCTCATCGCTGGGCAGTAGGTGAAATGAGCCGGGCCGTGCGGTTTCGTAGTTCGCCCACGCACTGCCGAAGAACAGCCGTTTCCAGCCCACGACCCGCTCGCAGGTTTCGAGGTCTGCGATTGCGCCTTGCGTCGTGGGGTGACGTGCGAGGGCCGCGACATCGGCATAGTGGCGTGAGAACCGGTCGGGGGTTCCCTTGTCAGCGGGGCGATGATGCTCCGCGTGGAGGATCGTTGCCTTTTCCCAAAACGTCCGGTCGATGCCCAGAGCGACGACGTCGCACTGCCAATCGGGCATCGCGTCGGGAAGGGCGTCGAGAAGCCACGGCGTGATGGCATGACGCCCGACCGGCTGCTGGTCCGTCAGGGAGCCGAACTCGAGCTTCACGGAACGTCGCAGGTAGTCGAAGCCCGTCGGCTGGTGAGAAGGGTAGTGAAAAAGCAGATTCGGCGCACCGCTGGTCGGGTCAGCTGCGTACTCAAACCAGGCTCCGCGCTCGGGTTTGCCAAGAACGGTTTTCGCCTCGGCCTCGAGAGTTGGCTGGAACTGCTCCTGAACCGCCTTTGCACAGGCTGCCTCGGCGAGCGTCATCCATTTGTCGGCTTGGTTGCGGCTCGTGCCGGGTTCGGGGAGCCCGAGCAGTGCCGGGGAGATCGACAGATCGATGTCCTCGGAAAACCGGTCGATGACCCGGAATACCTTCGATAGCGAGGTGCCTCCCTTGAACACGAGGCTGTCGTGGAACTCCGAGCGAAAGAGCACGCTCAGCAGCCAGCAGACCCAGAAATCTTTTTCGAGGACGACGGCGGACAGGCCTCGCCTTGCGGCTGCCTGCTCGAAATAGAGCCGACGCTCGTGGCCTGGAAGCTCGAGGAACGAAAGTCTCATGTCCGGGCCGCCGCGAGTTCACGGAAGATCGGGTGCATCCACGTGGGCGCCAGCCGGAGATCATCGAGAAGCTTTCGCCGTTCCGCAGCAGGGAGCGTGCGCTTCAGATGGGTGAGCCGCTCGGGCGTTACGTGATCGTGGCCGAGTTCCCGAAACGCCTGAATCAGAAGACCGCTCAGTCGGCCGGAGGGTTCCATGTTGCGCGGAGTCGTCCGCCGCAGTTGGATCGTCGTGCCGCCGACGATGACGGTGCGACTGGGGCCATCGGTAAGAAACACCAGCTTCGCCGGCACCTGCTCCGTCAGGCCGAGGGTGTTGGCGGCATACGCGCCGGCGGGCTGCAGGCGAACGCGGTCGCGGCCGGCGATCGCCCTCGCCACCGCTTCGGGCGGCGGCGAGAGCGAACCGAGCTGCGGGTGTTCCTTCGGATAGTCGTAGACCCCTCGGGCCAGCCGGCGGATCGACCCGGCACGAACAAGCCTGTGCAGGGCAACATCAACGGCCCTTCGGTTTCCGAGGTTGAGAAAATCCGACGGCACAACGACACATCCCCGGCCCCGACGCCGGAGGGCGGCGAGGATTCTCGCGTCGAGCGATTCCGGCAACTTCTGACGACCTGCCATGTAAGAAAAAGTAGCACGCTTTTCTTACAGAATCAACTCTTGGGCTGGGGTTTGCGCAGCCTTCTTGCGGCCTCCCTGCGGTCGTAGGTGAGGGGAACGATCGCCTCAGCGGGGCCGGCCGCCGTTGCCGGCTCGGCGATCGGGCTTGAGTGGATCGAGCCCCAGACCGAGACGGGTGCGTCGTCGCGGTTCTTCGGCCTGTTTCGCTCCAGGACAGCCAGGGCCGGCACGGCGTTGATCGTGAACCGGGCGACCATCTGCGGGTTTTTGTATCCATCGACGTGTTGCTTTTGGAGGATGACGTCACCCACGAGGGCCTTGAGCACCTGGGCCGCGACGCCCACGTCGCTCTGCAGTAGGTCGCGAAGCTTTCCGAGCGCGACAACCACGTCCTTCTCCTTGACGCTTTTGACACTCGGCCGCTGACTGGCACGCTGGAGCTCCTTGAGCTGCTCCCGCTTGGCCGCAAGCAGCCGACCCATCTCCTCGGCCTTGGCGAGCACCGCGTCGAGGTGCGTGTCATCGAGCTTGGCGAGCCGGTCGGTGAGCCGCTTGAGCTGCCGATCTTCGTTGGCGATTTCCTGCTCGAGCTTCGTGGTGGACGGAATCGGCTGCCGGGCGATCGAGGCCAGCCGCCTGTTCACGTCGGCCGTCAGGTCGGCGAGAAAGTCATCGGTGAAGAGCGTCGCCATGACGGTGCCCAGCACCGCCTCATCGATGATCCTGGCCGACTTGTAGCCGCGGTTCGTGCAGCCGTGGATTTCGTTATTCGCATTGAAGCAGAAGAAGCTCTGGTACTTGCCGACCGATCGACCGAGGATCATCGGGTTGCCGCGGCATCCGCAGACCGGCCGGATCAGCACCTTGGGGTAGAGGTCCACGCGGTGGGCCTTCTTCCGGCGATCGGTCGCCTTGCCGCCGAAGGACTCGGCGCCGAGGCCGAGCTTGCGATGCACTGCTTCGGCCAGCTCGTCCGACAAAATGCGCAGGTGCGGAACGTCCCGCCAGATCCACTCCGATTTCGGAAGGGAGATCACCTTCTTTTTGCCGGTCTGACGGTCGGTGACCTGCCTGCTCTTGTGTCGCACGTCTTTGCCGACGAGTTTCTCGCGGCCGTAATGCTGGCGAACCCGGCCGTCGGACCATGTCTGCTTGCCCCCTACCTTATGCTCGTTGAAGAGCCGTGCCACGTCGGTCGCGCTCTTGCCTTCGTAGGCGATTTTCTCGGCGCCCTGTTTCGTCCAGTCGGCTGCCTCGGGGTCGATCTCGACGGCTTTCTCGATCGTGCCCTTGTGGGTGATCACGAGGTTGCCGCTGGCATCCTTCACGTCGACAAGCCGGTAGCCGACGCCGGGCGGTGAGACGTTGTCACCGCGACGGAAGGCATCGTCCATGCCCCGATTCACCTTGGATCGCAACTGCGTGATGAACGCCTCGTTCATCGAGCCGAGCACGGGCAGGAGCAGGGACGACTGCGGGTTGGCGCTGTCGAACCCGTCGCTGGCACCGATGACACGCACCCCGGTCTCGTCGGCGAGTTCCCCGAGCCGCAGCGACTCGATCGTGTTGCGGCTCATCCGGGAAAGGTCGTCGATCAGGAACCACGCCACCCCGGACGCTTCGCGTCGTTCGACCAGGGACTTGGCGAGCGTGTAGCCGGTGCGACAGGCGAGCGTGCCGCTGACGGCGGCGTCGGCGAGGACGTAGCACCAGGGCACGAAGACGCCTTTCCGCCGGGCCCGGTTCAAGACATTGAGAAGCTGCTGGTCGAGCGACCGTGGGTTCGAGTTCTCGTCGCTGAAGCAGAGGTAGGCCACGCCGAGATCGGCCCAGGTGCGGGGGCTGCCGTCTGGCCGGAACGGTTCAGCGTGCTGCTGCCGGAACCGCCGCTCGAAGTCGTCGGCCATCGCCGCGATCGTGGCGGCGTCAGCTGCCGGCACGGCGGCCGTTCCGGCGAGGTCGGGCCAGAGCCGGGCCTGGACTTCGACGTAGGTGCGAGCCAGGTCGAGCAGCCCCTGCCGCCCGGGCATGCCGAAGTCGGCGCTTCGGACCCGCCCGCGGCGGCTGGGTGCGGGAGCGTCGTTGGCGGAACCGGAGAAGAGGGGGGCAGGGGAGTAGGAAGAAACACTGCCGGCGGGGCCGGCGTCGTCATTGAAACGAAGCATGGGAGAAACCTCGGAGGCGATTGAATTGCCTCCGGGTTGGAGCAGGGGGGCGGGCTCGGGCCCGCCCCCGTCAGCTGCCTCCGCGTTTACGCCGAGATGCTGATCGCTGCCGCACCGCATCCCCGTCGAACCAGATCTGGAACGGGAAGGGGTACGGGCAGAGACCGGTGGGTTTCTCGGGCGTTTTGCGAAGGCGCTGCCTCGTCAGGGAACGCACGTCGCGGGTCGCCCCGACTGGTTTGGAAGGGCATATAATCAGGTTCGTTGGATACGCACCGACGGTCGGTGGTGCCCCCGCGTCGGCTGCAACGCCCTCGTCAAGCACGGGCGGCGCGTCTTCCAGTGGGCCGAGGCGCTCGGCAACAAACAGCTCACCGGAGCCGCACTCGATCGACTCACGCACCGCTGCCACATCCTCGAGGCGAAGGGCGAGAGCTTCCGCCTTCGGGACGCCCGCAGGCGGCAACGACGGGCCTCTGGCCCGTCCTGACACACAGATCCTTGGAGCAACCCGCTACCCCGGAATAGATTCAACCCATCCCCAGCGCTGTACTTTTCGACCGCCGCGCGCTGCACTTTTCGACCGGCGTTCACAGGGAGCGACGCCGCGTCAAAACGGCACGTCATCTTCCCCGGCCTCGGCAAAGGCGTTGTTTGGGTCGATGGCATCGTCGGAGCCGCCGTGAGCCCGGCCGCTTGCTGACAGCCGTTTGAACGAGAGGCCCTCGGCACTGAGGAAATACTTGGCCTCGCTGGACTCATCCTTTTGCCAGCGGCGGCCGCTCAGGCGATAGGTCACCTCGATCTCTTCCCCCAGGATCAGTTCGTCCACCGCATCGCAGCCGTCCTTCACAAACTCGACGGGGATGAAGTTGGTGAACGTGCCCTTGGACTGCTCGAGCACCACCAGTCGCTTACGAAAGCCCTTCTGCCCAAAGGTCTTGGTCTCCTCGATCAGATGGACAACGCCTCGGACGGTCGGGTCTTTCATGGGCTTTGATCGTTGATTGTCTGCGGTCGGTCTCGAGCCCGCCTCCGGACGGGATAGCGGGAGGAGATCCTACCACACAGCCTTTCCGCGCCGATCGGCTGTCCTTCGCCGGGGCCTGTGCGTCTGCGGAAAATGGATTGCCGTGGTATTCCGTAGCCATGTCGGCGGTGGCCATGCTGTATCCAGTCGTCGCGGCAGCAAGTGTTTTCTGGTCGGTCCGTTTCGCTCATGCCCCTGGGGCGTGACAGGGCGTTGCTCTGGTCGGGCCGGTGCTGGATTACGTTGTTGCCGCATGGAGGTGATTCCGGTGACGGGGTGGCGGTGTATGCTTCTGGTTGTCGGGACCAAGCGGTTTTTGCTCGCCGCGTGTGTTCTTTGATTCACGACAAAAGGGTTCTACGCATGCCGCAGTTTCAGATCGAGGGCGAGGCCGAGATTTTCGAGAGCGCCGAGGACGTCGACGTGAATGGCGAAATCAGCCGCTACTCGTTCGTCACGGCCGAAAAGGGTGCGGGAAACGTCGTCGTGCTCAGCCCGGTGGAACTCAAGGACCTCGCCGAATTCGAGGGGCTTTTGTTCCAGGTGGACGTTGACGAAGAGGAAGACGTCGTGATTCTCAGACAGGTCCAGATGTTCTTCTGGCCGTGGGGCGACGACGAGGAATTCGAGGACATGGATTCCGAGGAACAGGACCGGGAAATGAGCTGATCCTCGAGGAACCGGATCTCCTGAGCATCGAGCTTGCCCAACTCGAACCGAACCCCTACCTCATCCCCGCATGCCAGGACCCCAAGGAGGCCGAAAAGAGCCTGCAAATGATCTGCGGCGAGATCTTCCGCCGGGAACTTCATGGCTTGTACGCGGACGAGGAAACCTGGCCGAAGGACCGGAGCCTGAAGGCCTTCACGCAGTGGTTTGACGTCGATCACTTCCGTGTGGTCGAGGACGTGGGAAGAGAACCGATCCTAGCCCGGAGAACCATGGGGCTGCCGCAGACCGGGCACTCCTCGACGAAGTCCTGATGCGCGCCCGCCGACACGTCGATCGGCAGGAAGACCTCCTGGTTGCAGGCGTCGCAGAAACCATCGACGTCTCTCGCAGTCGGCTTGTGCTCTGCGGGGGTGGCAGCCTGATCGACCCCGAGGGCAGCGCCGGCAATCCCGGACAACGTGTATAGTACGGGCTCCGCTTGGCATCCGCTGTGCGAGCGGCGGAGGTCGCCGTGCCGAGTCGCGTCCCGAGTCGATGGTCCCTTGCGAGTCTTGCACGCCCTGCGCCGCTCGCACAGGCGCGGTCTCCCGAATTGATGGACGACCCCGCGCTCGACCCGCGCGAGCACCTCGCGGCCCTACGGGCACTCGGCACGATCAATGCCCTCTCGCTCACCGCAGCCGCGATCGCGCGGGAGATCAGTGGGCTCGCGTCGCATGGGCCGCACAGTCCCCGGCCGCTGCGTGTCGTCGATGTCGCCTGCGGCGGCGGCGACGTGACCGTGGCCCTCGCCCGCCGGCTGGGGCCGTCGTGTCACGTCACCGGCATCGACCTGAGCCCGCGGGCCGTCGCCCGGGCGACCGAACATGCGGCCAGCCGTGACGTTGTAAACGTCTCGTTCGCGGTTGGCGACGTGCTGGCCGGCGGCTGCCCTGACTGCGACGTGGCCGTGACCTCGCTGTTTCTCCATCACCTCGACGACGACGCCGCCAGCACCACCATCCGCAGTGTCGCCGCGGCGGCGAGGCTCGGCGGCGTGGTTTCCGATCTCGTGCGCAGCCGGCGGGGACTGGTGCTCGCGCATCTCGCCACGCGCCTGCTGACACGCTCGCGGGTGGCGCGGGTCGACGGACCGCTTTCGGTGCGTGCGGCCCGCACCCGCGCGGAGTACCGCCTGCTCATGGAGCGAGCCGGGCTTCCCGCGGCACGGATCGTGGCGACATGGCCCGAGCGCGTGCTCATCAGCTGGCGGAGTCAGCCAGAAGGAGCGCGGCCATGATCCCGGCCACGCATACCGCGGCAGCGGCGGCGGTCGAGCCCTGGGACGGCGTCGTCATTGGTGGCGGTCCGGCCGGAGCTGCGGCGGCATTACGACTCGCACGTCTCGGCTGGCGCGTGCTGCTCGTCGATCGGTACGGTTTTCCGCGGCCGAAGGTCTGCGGCTGCTGCCTGTCTGCCGCCGCGGTCGCGGAACTCGCGGCGCTCCAGCTTCCCGCGGGCAGTCTTCCGGCGGCCGTGCCGCTCGACATGGTGCGTCTCGTGGCCGGCGGCTGCGACGCCAGGATCCCCATGCCGGCCGGCGCGACCCTGTCGCGCGAGGCGCTCGACACGGGGCTGGTGCGGGCGGCCATCAACGCCGGCGCGGCCTGGGTTCCCGATCTAACGGTGACGGCGATCGACGTGTTGAGCGGAGGTGTCACGTCCGTGGAGGCGCGACCGTCCGCTGCCGGTGCGATTCGCCTCCGGTCCCGCGTTGTCGTGATCGCTGCGGGGCTCGCCGCCGCGATTCGGATCACGGGCCCTGACGCGGGTTCGGCCGGCAGTCACGGCGGGCGAGCGCTGCAGAAGACGGCGACGCGGCGGATCGGCGTCGGCGCCACGCTCCCGGCCGGCGCTGTCCGCCTGCCTGCCGGTGAACTCGTGATGGCTGTCGGCAGGCAGGGTTACGCGGGGGTGGTGCGGCTCGAGGACGGCCGCATCGACGTCGCCGCAGCCGTGGCGTCGGCGGCCGTCGCAGCTGCGGGCACGCCGTCGGTGGCGATTACCGGCATTTTCGCCGACGCGTTTGGTCCCGGGCAGGGGCCCGTGCCGGCGGAGATCTTGCAGGCGGTGCCCATGCGCGCCACTCCGCCTCTCACGCACCGGTCTGCGGTCGTGGTCGGCGGCAACGGCGCCGTGGTGCGGATCGGCGATGCTGCGGGCTACGTCGAACCGTTCACGGGCGAGGGCATCGGCTGGGCGCTGGCAAGCGCCCGCGTGTTTGCCGCTGCCGCGGCCGCCACGGCGTGTCCGGCCGCCCGTGCGGACCGCTACCAGTCGGGCTACGACCGCTTTTTCGGCCCGCGTCATGCCCGCTGTCTGGGCGTGGCCCGTGCCGTCCGGCATCCGCGGCTGCTCACCTCCGCGGTGAGAATCGCCCGCCTGGCTCCGCGCGTGGCGGCGGGCGTTGTGCCGTGGCTCGTCGGTGCCGGGAGGCTGCCATGAGCCTGACGCTGCTCGGCCTGGGGACGGCGGCGCCGCCGCGCAGCATCGCCCAGGGAGACGCCGCCAGGCTGGCGGCCGGGTTCAACAACGCTGCGCCGGGACGCGAGCGCACGCTCTCCGCCATCTATCGGCACACGCGGATAGAAAGCCGCGGGTCGGTGCTTCTCGAGGAGCATGCGCGTGAGCCGTTCGCACAGAGTTTCTATCCGCCGGCGTGCGATGCCGACGATGCCGGTCCCACCACCGCCGCCCGAATGACGCGGTATCGCGAGGCATCCGCTCCGCTGGAGATCGCCGCGGCGCGGTCGGCGGTCGACGCCGCGGCCGTCGCGTCCGCCGCCATCACGCACCTCGTCACCTGCTCGTGCACGGGGTTCGCGAATCCCGGTCTCGATCTCGACGTCGTGGCGGCGGTCCGGCTTCCGGCGGGCGTGCAGCGGACGCACGTGGGATTCATGGGCTGCCACGGAGCATTCAATGCCCTGCGGGTGGCCGACGCCTTTGCCACGGCCGATCCGCGGGCCGTCGCTCTGGTGGTGTGTGTCGAACTCTGCAGCCTGCACTTTCAATACGGCCACCGCCCCGATTCCGTGGTGGCAAACAGCATCTTTGCCGACGGAGCGGGGGCGGTCGTGGGCGTCGGCCCCGGTCATGCCCGGGCCGCAGAGCCGGGGAAGTGGCGGATCATCGGCCAGGCTTCGCAGATCCTGCCGGAGTCGGCCGACCAGATGGCATGGCTGATCGGCGACCACGGCTTCGAGATGTCGCTCGCGGCCCAGGTCCCGGACACCATCCGCCGGCACATCGGGCCCGTTGTCGATGACGGTCTCGCCCGGCTGGGGCACACCCGGGCCGACGTCCGCTCGTGGGCCGTCCATCCGGGCGGACCGCGGGTCCTTGCGGGCGTCGCGGAGGCGCTCGCGCTCGCGCCCGAATCGCTCGCTGCCTCGCACCAGGTGCTCGCCGCGCACGGCAACATGTCGAGTGCCACGATCCTGTTCATCCTCCAGCGTCTGCTGGCGGCGGGGGCCCCGACGCCGTGCGTGGCCCTCGCCTTCGGTCCCGGCCTGACCGCCGAGATGGCGGTGGTCGCGTGAACGCTGATTCTGTCGTGCAGCGGCTCAGCCGGAAGCCGCGACATCAGGACGATGCTTGCGGTCAGCGCCTCCATCGCGAGGATCTGCGGCCAGGGAAGCCTGCCATCGGCCTTCGTCATGGTGACTTGTCCCGGTGGATCGATCAGCAGCCGATCGGTCGGGCCGACGAGAGACACTGCGTCACGGAGCAGGAAGTGGTTTCTCACCCCCCGACAGGTTCGCCGCACCGACGGCCTCCGCATGCATCCCGCAGCCCTGCCCGCTGACGAACTCCTCGGACACGTCCGGGAACTGCATACGCGCCGATCCGGCCCCGGCGGCCAGCATCGAAACAAGACCCAGACTGCAGTCGTCCTCATCCATGGGCCCACGGGCATCTTCGCAGAGGCTTCCGAACGCCGCTCACTCGCAGAAAACCGGCGGGTGGCAATCCGACGGCTGCGTCAGAAAATCGCCCTCGAGCATCGAAGCCAGGTGCCGCCAGAGGCATCTCGACTCTGGCGGTCACGAACCCGCGGCAGCCAGCTCGTGGTCTCTGCAGCACACGAGGACTACCCGAGCCTCCTTGCCGAAGCTCTCGACCATCTGCAGGCTCAGCGGTTCGACCTGCCTCGGACGGCAAAGGTGCTCGGAGTGTCCGCGACACAGCTCCTGAAACTTTTCAAGAGAAATGCCGCGGCCCTGACCGCGCTGAACACGTGCCGGCTGCGCGTGGGACTTCAGCCTCTCAAGTAAACGCCGCCGACGAGCGGATACGCCGGACCAGTTCCGCACATGAAGCGAATCGGGTCCGGATATGAGCCAGTGACGGCGAAACGCCCCGGAGGAAGCGAATCCTCCGGGGCGGTCGCCGCATGTGAACCGCGAAGCCCTCGCCGTCAGGGCAGGATGACCGCGTCGATGACGTGGATCACCCCGTTCTTGGCCTTGATGTCGGTCTTCACGACATTGGCGAGCCCCGTCGCCGTGCCGACCTTGACGCCACCATCGGCAGCGACCTTGACGCTGACCGCCTTGCCACCGGCAGTCTTGGCTTCGGTGATCTTGACGACGTCGGCCGCGAGGACGTTGCCGGGCACGACGTGGAGCAGGAGGATCTCCTTGAGCTTGCCCTTGTTTTCCGGCTTGAGAAGAGTGTCGACCGTTCCAGGGGGCAACTTTGCGAAGGCTTCATCCGTGGGGGCAAAGACGGTGAAGGGCCCGTCACCCTTCAACGTCTCCACCAGCTCCGCCGCCCCCAAGGCCGCCGCCAGCGTCTTGAAGGTTCCCGCACCGACTGCCGTGTCGACGATGTCCTTCGGCATCTCGGCAAAGGCCACCTGGCGGACTCCATGGCCACTGACAACACGCTCCGTGACGACCGCGTGACGCACGACACTGCGGCCGCGGGCGTCGTTTTTGGAGCCGGCGCACGGCGCTCCGTCGACCTGTGACCCCGCCACGAAACCCACGATCGACAGCAGACAACAAGAACCAGCGGAAAACGAAGAAAAGAAACGCATTTGATGACTCCAGGCACGGGATGAGTTTCACACCTGCTGGACCATAGGCCGGCCGTGTCATTCGACAAGCCGCCGGCAGCTTCCCACGCCACGCCCAGCCTCCAGACGCGCGCTTTTCGCGGGAAAGTTGATTCCGAGCCGGCCCGGGGCAGGGGGCTGGACACTTGATGCGGGGCTCCCCCGCTCGGGCAAAAAATCCTTTTGGACGACCGCCGAAACCTCGAGGCTCTTCCGCCGTTCAATCCCGGGACCACCGCGTCAGTCCTTCTTTGGAGTTCCCGAACCATGTGCCTCAACCCTGTCGCATTGGCCGTGTGCATCATCCTTGTCGCCGGTTTTTCGAGCCCGCTCGCCCTGGCAGCCCCCGGAGCGGCCCCGGACCAGGCCGGCCGCGTCGCCAAACGGCAAAAAATGCTGGAGAAGTTCGACACGAACGGGAACGGACAATTCGACCCGGACGAGCGGCAAGCCGCTCGCAAGGCGATCCAGGACCGCCGGGAACGACGGGGCGGCCAGGGCCGAGGTGGAGCCGGGACGGACCCCGAACGGCGCCGGAAGGTCATCGAGCGGTTCGACAGGGATGGCGATGGAAAACTGAGCGATGCGGAACGCGCTGCTGCCCGAGAAGCACGGGCGAAGCGGGAGCGCTGAGCCTGGTGCGGGGCCGATCCGGGGTCGCATTCGAGCCCCAGCCCGCAGGTCAGCGACGCCAGAGCAACTGCAGCGACAGGCCCGGCCCGGCGTCGAACTCGACCACGTCGGTGCGGCCCGAGGTGAAGTTCGTGCCCTGGAAAAGTTCCCTGTCGAAGAGCCAGGAGGCCATCGCCTCGAGCGAGAAGCCGCCGCCGAGCCCGCGTTCGAAACCGACCGCGGCACGTTGATCGAAGACGTAGAAGCGTTCGTCGTCGCGCAGCCTGGCGTCGAGGAAGTAAATCTGCGTGTCGGTGCGGTAGAAGGCGACGAATGTCCAGTCTTGACCGAGCCTGCGCCGGGCCTCGACGTTGACGTTGACGAGCGGAAAGTAGGAGGCCGAGATCGTCCAGGCGTCATCGGGCCGCCATTCGAACGCAGCCGGGACGCCGAGCTTGGCCTCGAAGGCGGCCGACGGCCGCCACGCGTAGGCGATGCCGGGCAGGGGATAGGGCAACTGCGAAGTGGGCGAATAGAAGATGCTGAAGTTCCACTCGTCGCGGTCGTTCCTGGCCGGCTTGTTCCAGAACGCGATCGCCATCAGCGTCAGGTCGCGGTTCGCGGCGAAGGGCCGATCGCTGGCGGAACCGAACAGGAACGTGCCACCGAGCGTGCTTCCCGCGGCGAGCGGACGAACATGCGCGAACCCGGTCTCGACGAGCCATAGCTGTTCGGGCACGGGCTGGCCCGAGTCGGGCAGGATGGCGTCGCCGGCGAGTTCGAGGCGGCCGAACCTGCCGATCCCGATCCACAGCGGCTCCCCCTCGCGCGGCGGTACCAGCGGCGCGGCGACGCGGGTGAATTGGGCGTTCATGCCGATCATCGCCGGCTGCCCGACGACGTCCGTCGGCGGCGCGTAAAAGCCGCCGATGGAGACGGGGGCCGCACGGCCGAACGGCCCGCCGCCGGGCCCGCCTGCGCGGGGCGCCGGCTGGGGGTCTGCATCGGCGATCGGCGTGCTCGAAAACAGACCCTCCTCGAGGTTGAACTCGACCGGCGGCAGGAGAGCGACGCGGTCGCCACTGTCCCGCGCATCGTCAGCGATCGGTTTCGCCACCATCGGCGGCTCGCCGTCCACTGCGCGGACGATGCGAGCCGAACCGACGACCGCGAGCACGCTCAGGCAGTGGGTTGCCAGGAGCGTCGCGGTGGGAAGCGGGCAACGGGGCACGAGCGGCCTCTCGAGAACGGGCCGCGACGGCCGGCGCGGGGAGCGGAGAATAGCGGGTCCGACCCCCTCCCACAACGCGGCCTCACCGGGCAACGGCCCATGCGGCATCCAGGTCGTCGCCTCGACCGACGGGAGGCACGAGTGCCCGGGCATCCTCTCGGCATGCGACGCGATGCCGGCGCGGACCGAAGGGAGGGGCGCGGACGAACCCGCTCGGCCGTCCCGGAATCGTCTGACCCTGCCCCTCGGCACCGCGCCCGCGTCGCCTGCCTGCCGTCACTTCTTGGCGGCGGGCTTTGTCTTGTCCTGCTTCGGCTTCAGGTTCTTCTTGTCGTTCTTCCGTGAGTTGTTTCCCTTGCCCATGTTCGCATTCCTTTGGGGTCGTCCGTGCCTGAGTCGGCTGCCTGCGAGCCGGCCAGTCCATACAATCGGCACGGCCGCTGCCGATCCTTCATTTCGAAGGTCGGCGGAATCCTTCAGAGGAGATCTGACCATGCATCGTCCGCTGTTCATCGCCGCCGGCACGACGCCGGTCATCCTGTTCGCCGTGGCCTGGTGCCTGGCGGAGCCCGCCGCCCAGCCGCAAGCCGACCGCCCCGACCACCGCCATGCGGAATTGCATGCCCGCTGTACCGAGGCCCGGCTGCGTCTCGCGGAGACGCGGCTCGAAAAGGCGCAGAAACTCAATGCATCATCGCCGGGGCAGGTGGCGAGGACCGACGTGCGTTGGCTCGAGGCCCGGGTCAAACAGCTGCGGGAGCAGGTGGCTGCCACGCGGGACAAGCCCCATGGCTACAGCTTCGATGCCCAGCGAGCGGCGGCGGGTTCTGCGGTGCAGCTCGCGGACGAGGATCTGGCGGCGGCTCACGCGGCGAACGAGCGGCGACCCGGTGCCATTGGGCCGCTCGACATCAGAATGCTCGAGCAACGCCGCGACATTGCCCGGCTGCGGGCCGAAATCTGGAACGACCCGGCGTTCCTGGCCGAGCCGATGGAGGTTTTGCAGATGCAGATGGACCAGCTCGCCGACCAGATGCAGGACGTGCTGGCGAAAGTGGAGACCTCTCCGGCCCTCGATCGGCGGTAGACGGCCGGTCTGTCGCTGCCCGGAGAATAGGGACTATTATAGGAGGCAGCGGATCGTTCCGGACCTTCGCGGAGTCCAGTGGGATGTTCGAGTTTCGTGTTGCCCGCCCCGGCGCCCGGGCCGTGCTGTGCGGTCCGGGGGAAACCCGCCGGGATTTTCTCCACGTTGGAGCGCTCGCCGCCGTCGGGCTCTCACTCCCGCAATATGCCCGAGCGGCGGCCGAGGGGAAAGTCCGGCCTGGCCACGAAAAGCGATCGTGCATCATGATCTTCAACCTCGGCGGGCCGTCGAACATCGACCTCTGGGATATGAAGCCCGACGCCCCAGTCGAGGTTCGCGGTCCGTTCAAGCCGATCCGCACCAAGAGCGACGCCTTCGAGGTTTCGGAGCTCCTCCCCCGCCACGCCGCCATGGCCGACAAGTTCTCGCTCGTCCGCAGCTGCCACCATGACGGCGCGGCCGTGCACGACGCCGGCTGGCAGATGATGCAGACCGGCCGACGGTTCACCGGCGGCATCCACTCGCCCCACGCCGGCAGCGTGGTCTCCCACCTGTTGGGCAGACGGACCGACTTGCCCCCGTTCGTTGTCCTGCCCGAACTGATGGGCCGCGGCGGCGGCAACCTCCCCAACGGCCCGGCGGGCGGCTTCCTCGGCAAGGCCCACGACCCGTTCGCCCTCATGGCCGACCCGTCCCGGCCCAACTTCCGTGTCCCCGATCTGCTGCCCCCTGATCAGATCTCGGTCGCCCGTCTCGACCGCCGGCGGTCGATGCGCGAGATCGTCGAGGGCGCGGCGCGGCAGTTCGAGGCGAGCGAGGATGCCCGGCTCCTCGACGAGAATTTTCATGCCGCCTATCGACTGATGACGAGCACGCAGGCCCGCGAGGCGTTCGATCTCTCGAAGGAGCCGCAGGAGGTGCGCGAGCGGTACGGCATGAACCGCTTCGGCCAGTGCTGTCTGCTCGCCCGCCGGCTTGTCGAGAACGGCGTGCGGTTCGTGACGATCAACACCTTCCTGACCGTGTTCGACGAGATCACGTGGGACATCCACGGCTCGAAGCCGTTCACGTCGATCGAAGGAATGAAGAACATCGTCTGCCCGATGTACGACCAGGCCTATTCGGCGCTGATCGGCGACCTCCACGACCGCGGCCTGCTCGGCGACACCCTCGTGGCGGGTCTGGCGGAATTCGGGCGGACGCCGAAGGTCAACCCGGCGGGCGGCCGCGACCACTGGCCGCAATGCTTCACGTGCTCCTTTGCCGGCGGAGGCGTGAAGGGTGGCCGCGTCGTCGGCGCCAGCGACACGATCGGCGGCTATCCGGCCGAACGCCCCGTAAAGCCGGGCGACGTCGTCGCCACGATCTTCCATTCGCTCGGTCTCGACCACGAGGGGCACCTGCCCGGTCCGGCGGGGCGGCCCTTCGCCCTGACCGACTTCGGAACCGATCCGATCAAGGAACTGTTCGCATGAGCCGCTGCGGCGTTGGCGTCTTCGCCCTGCTGTTCGCGCTGGGCGTGCGGGCCGAGGAGCCGAGCTTCGAACTCGATGTGATGCCGATCCTGTCCAAGGCCGGCTGCAACGGCGGAGGCTGCCACGGGGCCCTCGCCGGCAAGGCGGGATTCCGGTTGTCGCTCTTCGGCTACGACTCGGCCAGCGATCACCTGGCGATCACCCGTGACGCCCGCGGCCGCCGGATCGACCCGGTCGAGCCGGGCGCCAGCCTGCTGCTCACGAAGCCGACAATGGCCATCGCGCACAAGGGGGGCAAGCGCCTGGAGGTCGGTGGCGACGACTACCGACGGCTCGCCGCCTGGATCGAGGCGGGCTGCCCGGGGCCGAAGCAGGGAGAGAAGCGGCTGACGGGAATCGAACTCACGCCGGCCGAGCAGTTGGCCGCCAAGGGGACCACCTATCGGCTGCAGGTGATGGCCCGGTATGACGACGGATCGTCCCGCGACGTGACCCACTGGGCCCGGTTCACCTCGGCGGACGAGACGATCGCCACGGTCGATCCGGTCGGCACGGTGAGCGTGATCGGCCACGGGGCCGGCGCGGTGACGGCCTGGTTCTCCTCGCAGATCGCGGTGGCCCGGGTCGTGTCCCCGTTTCCCCACCAGGTCGGGCCGGAGGTGTTCGCCGCCGCACCGCGGGCCAACGTCATCGACGAGCACAACCTCGTGCAACTGGAGAAACTGCGTCTCGCCCCCTCGCCCCCGTGCGACGAGGCGACGTTCCTCCGTCGCGCCTTCCTCGACACGATCGGCCGGCTGCCGACGGCGGAGGAGATTCGCGAGTATCTCGCCGACCGGTCTCCGGCGAAGAAGGAGCGGCTCGTCGATCTTCTCCTCGCCCGCCCGGAGTTCGTCGACTACTGGGCGTACAAGTGGGCCGACATCCTGCTCGTCACCGGCATCAAGCTCAAGCCGGTGGGCATCGATGCCTACGCCCGCTGGATCCGCGACCGCGTCGCCGACAACCCGCCCTGGGACAGGTTCGTCCGCGAGGTCGTGACGTCGCGAGGATCGAACGTCGAGCATGGAGCGACCAACTTCTACGGCGTGCACCAGGATCCGGAAACGGTGGCGGAGAACGTCAGCCAGGCCTTCCTCGGCCTGTCGATCAACTGTGCCAAGTGCCACAACCATCCCCTCGAGAAATGGACCAACGACCAGTACTATGCCTTCGCCAACCTGTTCGCCCGGGTCAGGGCCAAGGGCTGGGGGGGCGTGCCCAATGACGCAGACGGGCTGCGGACCGTGTTCGTGGAAAGCCGTGGCGACCTGTTGCAGCCCAAGACCGGCCGGCCGCAGCCTCCCGCGCCGCTCGACGGCACGCCGCTGGCCCTCGACGATCCCGGCGACCGGCGCGAGCCGCTCGCCGACTGGCTCGTGGATCCGAAGAACCCGTACTTCACCCGGGCGATCGTGAATCGTGTGTGGGCCAATTTTTTCGGCCTCGGGCTGGTCGAACCGGTCGACGACCTGCGGGCCACCAATCCCGCCAGCAACGAGCCCCTGTTGGCGGCGCTCTGTGACTTCACCGTCGCCCACGGCTTCGACCTGCGCAGCCTGATGCGGCTGATTTTGCTCTCCGAGACGTACGGCCGATCGAGCATGCCCCTGGCGGAGAACCGCGACGACCGCCGCTGGTTCGCCCGCGCGTATCCCAAGCGGCTCATGGCCGAGGTGCTCGCCGACGCGATCGGCGACGTGACGGGCGTCCGTGACCGGTACACGGAGCGGCAGAACGCCGACGGCTCGATTTCCAAGTTGACGGGCTACGGCGACGAGCCTCGGGCCCTCGAGTTGCGGGATTCGACCGTGAAGAACTACTTCCTCAAGGCGTTCGGCCGCAACGCCCGCGAGATTACCTGCGAGTGCGAACGATCGAGCCAGCCGAGCCTGGTGCAGGTTCTGCATCTGTCCAACGGCACCACGCTCAACGACAAGCTCGCGGCCAAGGAGGGATGGATCACGCAGACCCTGGCCACGGATCCACCGCCGCCCCAGCTCGTACGCGATGCCTGGATGCGGACGCTGTCGCGGCCCCCCACGGATACGGAACTGGCGAAATTCGTGGCCTTGCTGGCGGCGGCCGGGCCCGATGACCGGCGGACCGTGGTGGAGGACATGTACTGGTCGCTCCTGACGAGCCGTGAGTTCCTCTTCAGGCATTGACCGGAGGCGCGGGATGAGCATCCGACACGCGGGCTACGGGCTGGTGATCGGCGCGTTCATCGCGGCCTGGCACCCGGCTGCCGGGGCCGCGCCGTCCTACGACGCCGAGATCGCGCCCATCCTTCGCACCTACTGCTCCGGCTGCCACAACGACCGTGAAGCCGAGGCCGGTTTCTCCGTGGAGCGGTACGCCGCACTCCGCAAGGGAGGCGACGACGCGGGCGACCCGATCATCGCCGGGGATCCGCAGGTGTCAGGCCTGATTCGGCGCATCCTCAGCACCGGCGCCGACCACATGCACCCCGCCGACGAGCCGCAGGTGCGTGCCGGAGACCGGCCGACCGTCGAGGCATGGAGCGCGGCCGGAGGTGCCGGGGCGGCCGCGGACGGC
>JBKDUV010000304.1:0-29364 GCA_046339335.1 Planctomycetia bacterium
AGTTGCTCAACCAAGACACCAAGCAGGCCATGCGCCGGCAAAGGCCCCGCGATCAGTCGCACATGATGGCCAACGCCCGAGCACACCTCCGGCGGCGACAAAATCAGCCAGGAATTGTCCGCAACTTCTTCGAAGAAGAACGCGTTCGCTACGCGGCAGCTGCCGGATAGAAAACGTCAACTATTGGATGCTCCCCGTAGTAGAGAAACTAATCCCCACTTTTGCAGAGGCGATTGGACGACCCGAAATCGGTCACCATGCCTTGAGGCGAACTGCGATGGAGTTGGGCGAGGAAGCCGAACTCAGGCAAGCCGAAAAATCTTCAGCCGAGAAGTTGCAGACCACTGTGGGCAACAAGCGGCGGAACTACACCAAGAAGTTTGGCAGAAAAGCTTTCACGTTGGCTGATGGCATCTACACCAACCTGACAAAAGCACTCCATGATTTTCCAGCCTTGGCAAAAAGACTGGGCTGCGAGCCGTTGGAGACTTTGGCTGAGCGGGAACTCGAAGCCCAGGCCAAGAAGTTGACGCCGCTCCAGCGTCAAAGATTGGCGAAAAAGATTCTGGAGGACGATGCGGCTGGCGACGGCCAAGGCGTGGCCTGATCCTGTCAGCCGAAATCGCTAATCCGTTTCCCCAGACCCGAGTTATGGGTTCAGAATGGGTTCGCGACTTTGTCCTCGGGAGCCGTCCAACTCCCGAGGATCGAAAACCCCTAGAAAACAAATGCCGGAGGTGGGAGTCGAACCCACACGCCCTTGCGGGCAACGGATTTTGAGTCCGCCGCGTCTGCCATTCCGCCACTCCGGCCTGCGGCAGCACTTTGACCACTCGAAGGGTACGTCACCGCGCCCCGTCATACCAGACGCGGTAGAGTTATCGGCCAAACGCGGCCAGAGCCGGTGCTCCGCTCCCCCCGGAAAGACCGCCACACTCGTCACACAGCGGGCAGCCCATGAACGTCTTCGTTTTCGAGGATCAAGCCGCCACCGCGCTCGGCGTCCTCGTCGCCGCCCGCCCCGCCTGCGATCTCACCATCGGGTCACAGACGCTGTTCGAAGCCCTGCGGCACTTCGGGAGCGTCCGCCGCTGCGTCAGACCTCACCTTGCCCGCCACCTCGCCTCACTCACCGGCGGCCGCTGCGCGATCTGGGGCGGTGCCGCAGATGCCGCGCGCGATGCGGCCGCCGCATCCCGGCACGGCAGCCTCGCGCTGCTCGTCAATGCCCGCGTCATCCCCAGCCGCGACAACCTCTTCGCAGTCCGCAGCCTCGTCGAGCATGGACGCCGCTGCGTCGTACGCTCCGCGGGCCACGTCGCCGCCGCGGTCCTGCATCTCTCCGCCGACGGCCATGGGCCGGACCGGCGGCTCGTCGAGCAGGTCCTGAACAGCGGCCCCGCCGCGATCGGGGAACTCGACACCCTCGCGCTCCCCCAGGCCGACGTCGGCATCCCCCTGCTCGGCGCCATTCACGACGTCATCACCAGCCACGAGCACGCGATCGAGGCCGCGCTCGGTATGCGGATCGACTCGGGCGCCTACCGGCAACTGCAGCCCGGACTGTTCGTGGCCCCGGACGCCCGCGTGCACAATCTCGTCGCCGTGCGCTCGGGACCGGTCGTCGTCGAGGCGGATGCCGAGGTCGGACCCTTCGTCTGCATCGACGGCCCCGTCTGGATAGGACCCGCCGCCCGCGTCAACCCGCACGCCTGGCTTCGGGGTGGCACCGCCATCGGCCGCGGCTGCCGCGTCGGCGGCGAGATCGAGGCCAGCGTGCTCGAGCCGTTCTCCAACAAGCCGCACGACGGCTTCCTCGGCCACAGCCACGTCGGCAGTTGGTCGAACCTCGCCGCCGGCACCATCACCAGCAATCTCAAGGCGACCTATGGCCCGGTCCGGCTCCATGATCTGCTCCCCGACGGCGGCCGGGCCACGCTCCACACCGGCCGGCAGTTCCTCGGGGCCTTCGTCGCCGACTTCGTCAAGACCGCCATCAACACGGCCCTTCCGTGTGGCTGCAGGATCGGGCCCGCGGCCGCCATCGGCGGCACCGTGCCCGAGGTGGTGCCGGCGTTCCACACCTCGCTCCTCGGCCCCGGCGTGGAGACGAGTACCGCGGAGCAGGCCGCCACGATCCTCGAACGAATGATGGCCCGGCGCGGCATGCCGATGATCGACGCCGACCGCGCGCTCCTCGAGGATCTCGCCCACCGGCAGGCGAACGCCTGACGGGCGATCGTCCCCGCCATCGCGAAGCCCATGTGCCGGCGAGCCGCAGCAGCAGCGGCCAGACCGGCCTGGCCCACGAATCGGGTGCCGCGGCTCCGTCGCGTTTGCCACTCCGGCGACCCTAAAATGCTCATCGGGGCCGGTGGTTCGTCGGGATCGGCATAGGTCTGGCGGGCGTCCTGGAAGATCTCCTGCACCGTACCGTCGTTGCCGACGGTACAGGACGGGGTGCATGGAACGCCGGGCCCGCTTGCAGTTGGCCGGCCTAGCCGGCAGTTGCGCGGCGGCCTGCCGTCGCCAGCCGGAACGGCTACAATCCCGCCTGGGATCGGGAATGTACCGCCGCCGGCGCCGGCACCTTTTGGAACGCCACCGTGTCGCTCACAACCGCCTACGAGACCGAACCGCTCGCCCTGTCGTTCGAGCTCTTTCCTCCCAAGACGCCCGAGTCCGAAGCCGTGATGTGGCGAACCGTCGCCGACCTGATGGCGTTTCGGCCCGCGCTCGTCACCTGTACCTACGGTGCGGGCGGCTCGACCCGTGACAAGACGCTCGACGTTCTCTCGGGGGTGCGGCGGCGGCACGACGTGCCCGTCGCCAGCCACCTGACCTGCGTCGGCAGTACCGTCGACGAACTGCGGGCCTACCTGAGCGAGGCCCGCGCGCAGGGCACCGCCGCCATCGTCGCCCTGCGCGGCGATCCGCCCAAGGGCGAGACCACGTTCCAGCCGGCGGCCGGCGGCCTGCGGTATGCAGCCGAACTCGTGGCCCTGATCCACGAAGAGTTTCCCGCCTTCGACATCCTCGTCGCCGGCTATCCCGAGACCCACCAGGAGGCGGCGAGCCCGACGGCGGACCTCGAAAACCTGAAACGCAAGTGTGACGCCGGCGCAGACGTCGTCGTCACGCAACTGTTCTACGACAACGACGATTTCTTCCGCTTTCGCGACCGCTGCAGCGGAATCGGCATCGGGCAGCCGATCGTGCCGGGCGTAATGCCTGTCACCAACTACGCGCAGATCCGCCGCATCGCCAGTCTCTGCAAGGCCCGGCTACCCGACGCCTTCACACGGGCCTTCGAAGCGGCGGGGGACGACGAGTCAGCCCAGTTCGAGGCGGGAGTGGAGTTCGCCGCCCGCCAGGTTGAGGAACTTACGGCGGCGGGCGTGCCCGGCATCCACTTCTACGTCCTCAACAAGTCGCCGGCGACGATTCGCGTGCTCGAGTCCGCCGGGCTCGGCGCCGGCGCCCGACGAGGCGGCTGAAACGCCGCGGCGCGACGCTGCGCAGCCCCTGCGCCGGGGAGGCGGTCGTGCTATCATCACGCCCCGCGCACAGCGTGCATCTGCCCCATCTCGAGGACCAGCGATGACCCAGCTCAACCGGCACAGTTCCCGGATCACCCAGCCCCGTTCCCAGGGGGGCTCGCAGGCGATGCTCATGGCCACCGGCCTCACGGCCGGGGATCTGGCCAAACCGCAGGTCGGGATCGCGAGCATGTGGTTCGACGGCAATCCGTGCAACATGCACCTCGACCGGCTGGCGGCCGCCGCCCGCGAGGGTGTCCGCGAGGCGGGCATGGTGGGGATGCGGTTCAACACCATCGGCGTCAGCGACGGCATCTCGATGGGCACTCCGGGGATGCGGTTTTCGCTCCCCTCGCGCGACCTGATCGCCGACTCGATCGAGACGGTGATGAACGCCCAGTGGTACGACGGCCTGATCGCCATCCCCGGCTGCGACAAGAACATGCCCGGCTGCCTGATCGCCATGGCCCGGCTCGACCGGCCGGCGCTGATGGTCTATGGCGGCACGATCCGACCCGGCCATTACGCGGGGCAGGCCATCGACATCGTCTCCGCCTTCCAGTGCTACGGCGAGTACGTCGCAGGCCGGATCGACGACGCCCGGCGGGCGGGGATCGTCGCCCATGCCTGCCCCGGGGCGGGCGCCTGCGGCGGCATGTATACCGCCAACACGATGGCGACGGCGATCGAGGCACTGGGCATGGCTCTCCCCGACAGCGGCTCGATTCCCGCCGAGGATCCCGCCAAGCTCGCCGAGAGCCGCCGGGCCGGTGCCGCGATGCGACTGCTCTTGGAGCGGAACATCACGCCGCGGATGATCATGACCCGGCGGGCGTTCGAGAACGCGATCGTCACCGTGATGACCCTCGGTGGCTCGACGAACGCGGTACTTCATCTCATCGCCATGGCCCGCGCGGTGGGCGTCCAGCTCGGCCCGGCCGACTTCCAGGAGATCGCCCGGCGCGTTCCCTACCTCGCTGACCTCAAACCGAGCGGCCGGTTCGTGCAGGAGGACCTGCACGGCGTCGGCGGCACGAGCGGCTTCATGAAGTACCTCCTCGACAACGGCCTGCTCCACGGCGACTGCCTGACCATCACCGGCCGGACGCTCGCCGAGAACCTCGCCGACTCGCCGGGACTCAAGCCGGGCCAGCAGATCGTGCGGCCCATCGACAATCCGCTCAAGTCCACCGGCCACATCTCGATCCTGCACGGCAACATCGCCCCGGGCAGCGCCGTCGCCAAGATCACAGGCAAGGAGGGGGCCCGGTTTCGCGGTCCCGCCCGCGTGTTCGACGGAGAGGAAGCGATGCTGGCCGCGCTCGAACAGGGCAAGATCGCCCGCGGCGACGTGGTCGTGATCCGCTACGTCGGCCCCAAGGGGGGGCCCGGCATGCCGGAAATGCTCACGCCGACGTCGGCGCTGATGGGGGCGGGCCTGGGGTCGTCGGTGGCCCTGATCACCGACGGCCGGTTTTCGGGCGGCTCGCACGGCTTCATCGTCGGGCACGTCGTGCCCGAGGCCGTCGACGGCGGGCCCATCGCCCTGCTCGAGGACGGCGACATCGTCGTCATCGACGCCGACACGGCGACCCTCGAGGCGGAGGTTTCGGCCGAGGAATTCGCCCGCCGGGCCGACCGCTGGCAGCGGCCCGAGCCCAAGGTCGTCCGCGGAATCCTCGCCAAATACGTCCGTTTCGTTCGTCCGGCCTCCGAGGGCTGCGTCACCGACGAGGGTTGATTCCCTTCCGGTCGCGTGCCCCGGCTCCCGGCGCTGGTAGAATTTGCCGGCTGGGCTGGCGGCGGAAACCCGCCGGCAATCGGTTTTCGGCGGGCCTCTGGGCAGCCTACGAAAACCGGACCCGGACGCCCGATCCTCCTTCCGGGAGCGGTCGCGGCCCCCAGGAGCAGGCGATGCGAGCAAATCACCGTTGTCGGACCGGGTTTCTGTGCGCGGCGTTGATGCTGCCGCCGACGCTGGCGGTCGGGGCCGAGCGGCTGTCCTACAACCGTGACATCCGGCCGATCCTCGTGGAGAACTGCCTCTCCTGCCACGGTGCCGACTCTGCGTCCCGGAAGGCCGACCTGCGGCTCGACCTGCGCGATGCGGCGATCGCGGCGGGCGCTATCGTCCCCGGCGACCCGGACTCGAGCCCGATGCTCGACCGCATCCACTCCTCCGATCTGGACGAGGTGATGCCCCCACCGGCCACGAAAAAGACCCTGTCGGCCAAACAAAAAGAACTCCTCGCCCGCTGGATCGCCGCCGGTGCGGAATACGAGCCTCATTGGTCGTTCATTCCACCGCGCCGGCCCGACCTTCCCGCGGTGCGGAACGAGTCGTGGGTCCGCACCCCGATCGACCGCTTCATCCTCGCCCGGCTCGAGCTCGAGGGTCTCGACCCCGCCCCCGAGGCCGATCGGCGCACGCTCGCCCGGCGTGTGGCCCTCGACCTCACCGGACTGCCCCCCGCGCCGACGGTCGTGGAGGAGTTCGTGGCAGACCAACGGCCGGACGCCTATGAACGGCTGGTCGACGCGCTGCTGGCCACACCCGCGTGGGGCGAGCACCGCGGCAGGTACTGGCTCGACTACGCCCGCTATGCCGACACGCACGGCATCCACATGGACTACTACCGGGAGATGTGGAGCTACCGGCAGTGGATCATCGATGCCTTCAACGCCAACATGCCGTTCGATGAATTCACCGTCCGGCAGTTGGCCGGCGACCTGCTCCCGGCCGCCGGACCGGAGGAACGGCTCGCCAATCAGATCGCAAGCGGGTTCAACCGCTGCAACATGACGACCAACGAGGGGGGCACGATCCCCGAGGAGTATCTCGTCCTCTACACCCGCGATCGGACCGAGACCACGTCCACCGTCTGGCTCGGGCTGACCACCGGCTGCGCCGTCTGCCACGACCACAAGTTCGACCCGCTCTCGCAGCGCGAGTTCTATGAACTGGCGGCGTTCTTCAACAACACCACCCAAAAGGCGCTGGATGGCAACGTCAAGGACACGCCTCCCGTGGTGGTCGTGCCGCAGCCCGCGGAGCGGACACGGTTCCGCGAAGTCGAAGGGCTGCTCGCCGACGCCAAGGCCGTCGTGAAGGGCCGGCAGGACAGGGGCCATGCCGACTTCGATGCCTGGGTGACGGACCTGACGGCCGAACAGGTCCGGAATCTCTCGCTCGAGGAAACGCCCCTCGTCGCGCTGCCGCTCGTTGAGGGGGCGGGCAACGCGACGCAGGCCGAGGTTTCCGGTGAGCAGGTGGCGATCGCGCTTTCCGAGACGACGACATGGGAACACGGGCCGATGTACAGGCAGGCGGTCCGCCTCCAGGGTGGCGCACTGGAATTGCCCACGGCCGGCGACTTCGAGCACGACCAGCCGTTCAGTGTTTCGTTCTGGATCAAGCCCTCGTCCACTGAAACGAGCGGCCAGTTGCTGGCCCGCATGGACGCCGACACCGGACGCGGCTGGGAAGTGCGGCTGGACGGCCGGCGGCTCACCCTGCAGCTCGTTCACGACGCGGCGTCACACGCACTGAAGGTCGCCACCAGGGATCAGCTCCAGCCCGATGTCTGGACGTTCGCGACCGTGACGCATGGCGGCTCCGGCACGGCGGAGGGGGTGCGGTTTTTTTTCGACGGCAAGCAGCAGCCCATCAACGCCCTGACCGAATCGCTCGGAAAAAACACGATTCGTACCGCCGCACCGCTCGTGCTCGGTGCCGTCGGGAACGACGTGCCGGGTCCGGCGATCGCCGATCTCCGCCTCTGGGACCGGGACTTGGCGGCGGACGAGGTCGAACGGCTGCGGGTGGTCAATGCCCTGACCACGATCCTGACGCAGCCCGCCCCCGCGCGGGTCAAGTCCGCGGCGCGGCTCTACGACTGGTGGCTGGCGACCATCGATCCGGCGTTCAAGGCGGCAACGGCCGACGTGCAGCGGCTCGACAAGGAACGGGCCGCCATCGGCAAGCGCGGAACGGTCGCCCATGTCATGAGCGAGCGCGACCAGCCCGCGATGGCGTTCATCCTCGACCGTGGCGAGTACGACAAGCGCACGAAGGAGGTCTTCCCCGAAACGCCCGGCATCCTTCCCCCGTTTCCCGCCGACCTGCCGCGCAACCGGCTCGGCTTCGCCCGCTGGCTGTTCCTCGCCGAGCATCCGCTTACCGCGCGCGTGACCGTCAACCGCTTCTGGCAGGAGGTGTTCGGCACCGGCCTCGTCCGCACCAGCGGTGACTTCGGCACCACCGGCGAACTGCCGAGCCATCCCGAACTGCTCGACTGGCTGGCGAGCGAGTTTCGCGGTCGAAGCTGGGACGTGAAGCAGTTCTTCCGGCTGCTCGTGACCAGCGCCGCCTACCGGCAGGCGGCGACGGCCACGGGGGAGAAACTCGCCGCCGACGCCGCCAACCGGCTGCTCTCGCGCGGCCCCCGATTCCGCATGGACGCCGAAATGCTCCGCGACCAGGCACTCGCCACGAGCGGCCTGCTCGTCAGGCGGCCTGGCGGGCCGAGCGTGAAGCCCTACCAGCCCGACGGCGTCTGGGAGGCGGTGTCGATGGGGGGCGACACGAGCCGCTACAAGCGGGACGCGGGCGACGCGGTCTACCGGCGCAGCATGTACTCGTTCTGGAAGCGGACGGCCCCGCCGGCGTCGCTCGACATCTTCAACGCCCCGTCTCGTGAAACCTGCTGCGTGAAACGCGAGCGAACCAACACGCCCCTCCAGGCGCTCGTGACGCTCAACGATCCGCAGTTCGTCGAGGCCGCCCGCGTGCTCGCCGGCCAGGCCCTTGCAGCGTCGTCGGACGAGGACGCGCGGATCGACGTCCTCGCCCGCCGGATCCTCGCCCGGCCGTTCACTGCGGACGAACTGTCGATCGTCAAGCGGTCACGGGTCGCGCTCTCTGCCTGGTATGCCGACCACCCAGCCGACGCCGGCAGGCTCGTGAAGGTCGTCGACGCTCCGGCCACGTGGACCGACACGGCGCAGCTTGCCGCCTGGACGATGCTCGCCAACCAGCTGATGAACCTCGACGAATTCCTCTGCAAGTGATGCCGGCTCGCGTCGGCCCTGGGAGAAACATCATGCCCGAGCCCCCGATTCGCTCGCCGCTCGACGAACTCGGCCTGAGCCTCACCCGACGCCGGTTCTTCGCCGGCGGGAGCCACGCCCTCGGAGCAGCGGCCCTGTCGTCACTGCTCGCGGACGAGTCCAGCGGGACGGCGGCCGGACCGCCCGGGCCGCACTTTGCCCCCCGGGCGAAGCAGGTCATCTCCCTGCACATGGTGGGCGGTCCGCCGCAGCAGGACATGTTCGACTACAAGCCGGGCATGAAGGACTGGTACGACAAGGACCTCCCCGAGAGCATCCGCAACGGCCAGCGGCTGACGACGATGACCAGCGGACAGAAGCGGTTTCCGATCGCACCGTCCAAGTTCAAGTTCGCCCGCCACGGGCAGTGCGGGATGTGGGTCACGGAACTGCTGCCGTGGACGTCGAAGATGGTCGACGACATGTGCTTCATCCGCTCGATGCACACCGAGGCGATCAATCACGAGCCCGCCATCACTTACATGCAGACCGGCAACCAGATCGCCGGCCGGCCCTGCCTGGGCTCGTGGCTGAGCTACGGCCTGGGGTCGCTCAACGCCGATCTGCCGACGTTTGTGGTGCTCGTGGCCCGTCCGACCAACAACGAGCAGAACCAGGCGATCGGGGCCCGGCTCTGGGGGAGCGGGTTCCTCCCCGGCGAGCATGCCGGAGTGAGCTTCCGCTCGAGCGGCGACCCGATTTTGTACATCAACAACCCCCCCGGCGTGACGGCGGAGGTGCGGCGGACCACGCTCGACGGCCTTCAGGCCCTCAACGAGCTGACGCTCGAGCGGACCGCGGACCCGGAGACTCGGACCCGGATCGCCCAGTACGAAATGGCGTTTCGCATGCAGTCGAGCGTGCCCGAGCTGACGAACCTCGCCGCCGAGTCGGCGGCGACGCTCGACCTCTACGGCCCGGCCGCGACCAAGCCGGGCACGTTCGCCAACGCCGTGCTCATGGCCCGGCGGATGGTGGAGCGGGGCGTGCGGTTCGTGCAGATCTACATCAACAACTGGGACCACCACGGCAACGTCGCCGGCCGGCTCGTCAGCCAGTGCAAGGACATCGACCAGCCCTGCTGGGCCCTGATCCAGGACCTCAAGCAGCGCGGCCTGCTCGACGACACGCTCGTCGTCTGGGGGGGCGAGTTCGGCCGCACCATCTATTCACAGGGGGGCCTGTCCAAGGAGAACTACGGCCGTGACCACCATCCGCGCTGCTTCACCATGTGGATGGCCGGCGGCGGCACACGGCCGGGGCAGATCCACGGCGAGACCGACGAGTTCTCCTACAACATCGTCCGCGACCCGGTGCACATCCGCGACTTCCACGCCACGGTACTCCACCTGCTCGGGTTCGATCACGAGCGGTTCACCTACCGTCATCTGGGACTCGACCAGCGTCTCACGGGTGTCGAACCGGCCCGGGTGATCGGCGACCTGATCGCCTGACGGAAGGCGTGCGGTCGCGGCCGCGGGTCCGGGACGAATGCCCGTCGATGCGGTACGATTGGCGGCCAAGGAGACGGCCGCATGGCGACGGACGGGGAGACGGACGGGGACGCGACGCGGCGGATCAGGCCGCTCGACGCGAACGAGCGCCGGGTGCTCGGCGTGCTGATCGAGAAGGGCAAGACCACGCCCGACCAGTATCCGCTCTCGCTCAACGCCCTGGTCGCCGGCTGCAACCAGAAGAGCAACCGCGACCCGCTGATGACGCTCGACGAGGAGCAGGTGACGCGGGCGATCGCCAGCCTCCGGGCCAGCGGTGCGGCAGCCGAGGTCTTCGGCAGCGGCCGGATTCCGCGCTACCGCCACCTCGCCTATGAATGGCTGGGCGTCGGCAAGGAGGAACTCGCCATACTCGGCGAACTGCTCCTCCGCGGGGAACAGACAGAGGGGGATCTGCGCGGCCGGGCCAGCCGCATGGACCCCATCCCCGACATCGACGTGCTCCGCCGGCATCTCGACGGCCTCGCTGCCCGCGGACTCATCGTCTGGCTTTCGCCCCCCGGACGGGGCCGGATGCTGACCCACGGGCTCCTGCCGGAAGAAAAACTGGAGAAGGTCCGCCGGGAACTGGGCGTCGTCGCGCCGGACGTCCGGGACCCGGCCGGCCCGTCACCCGCGGCTCCGCCGGTGCCCAGCACCGTCGAGGCAGGCGTTGAGCCGGTCTTCACCGCGCGGGCGGCCGCTCCGCCCGCGGCACACCCGGCCAGCCCGCCGGCCGCCGCGGAGGACGTCGCCGACCGGATCGCCACGCTGGAGGCGACCGTGGCCGATCTGGCGGCGCGGCTGGCCGCCCTGGAATCGGCCCTGTCGTGAGCCGCAGGTGACGATCCTGCCGACTACCGGCGCGACGCCCGCGGCCGGCCGTGGCCGAACGTGATCATCACGGCCACGTCGTCCTCGTCCTCGAACGGGTCGAAGTCGCCGTCAAAGGGGCCGTGGACATGCAGCGGGGCGGGGATGTGCAGGGGGGCGGGGGCGGCGGGCATGGCGGGGGGACTCCTCTCCCTCAACTCCAGTCTCGCGACGGGGCGGAATCAAATCGGTTGGAAAGCCGCGAAAAACAGGCTATTCTGAGCCCCTTTCTCACCCCCTTCGCCCCTTACGCCCCCCATGGCCACCTCCACGACCCCCGTTGCGTCCAGCCCTCCCGACCCTTGGTTTCAGGACTGCTTCGCCCAGCGGATCGGCGGCGCGGGATACGGCAAGGGGAACGAGATCTACAAGTTCGAACTCATCAAGCGAGCCAAGCGGAAGACGCTTGCCGACCATCCCGACCGCCGGATGCTCGACTTCGGGATCGGTGAGAACGACGAGATGGCGCCGGAAAGCGTCCGCGCCGTGATGCGGCGGGAGATCGACCGGCCCGAGCACCGGGGCTACGCTGACAACGGCATCGCCGTCTACAAGGAGGCGGCCGCGGCCTTCATGTCCCGCGAGTTCGGCGTCCGGCTCGACCCGGTCACGGAGGTCAACCACTGCATCGGCTCAAAGACCGCCTACGCCATGCTGCCGGCGGCATTCATAGACCCCGGCGACGTCACCCTGATGACGGTCCCCGGCTATCCCGTCGCCGGCACGGCTACACGCTGGTTCGGCGGCACGGTCCACCGACTGCCGCTCCTGCCCGAGAACGACTTCTTCCCCGACCTCGACGGCATCCCGGCCGACGTCCTCGCGCGGACGAAACTCCTCGTCCTCTGCTACCCCAACAGCCCGACCGGAAAGACCGCCACCCGCGGGTTCTACGAGCGGGTGGTCGAGTTCGCCCATCGACACCGGGTGATCGTCGTCCAGGACGCCGCCCATATCATGCTCTCCTACGACGACCGGCCGCTGTCGTTCCTCTCCGTGGACGGCGCCAAGGAGGTGGGCGTCGAGGTGCATTCGATGTCGAAGGGCTTCCACATGATCGGCTGGCGGCTCGGCTGGGTGTGTGGCCACGAGAAGATCGTGCGCGCCTTCGCAGACGTGAAGGACAACTGCGACTCTGGTCAGTTCATGGCGATCCAGAAAGCCGGTGCGGCGGCCCTGGCCGACCCGGAGATCCCGCGTCGTGTCCGGGAGAAATACCGCCGCCGGCTGGAAAAGCTCGTCGGCGTGCTGCGGGCGGTCGGCTTCGAATGCGACATGCCCGGCGGCACCTACTTCCTGTACACGAAGTCCCCGCGCGGCGCCGGCGACCGCACGTTCACCAGTGCCCAGGATGCCAGCCAGTTCCTCATCCATGACCTTTCGATCTCGACGGTTCCCTGGGACGACTGCGGGGCCTACCTGCGGTTTTCCGCGACCTACGAGGCCGAGGACGAGGCCGCCGAGGATGACTTGATGGCCGAAACGCATGCCCGCCTGCTCCGCGCCCGCTTGAAATTCTGACCGTCGATCGTGCCACCCGTTCCCGGAGGCTCCGCGATGCTCGTCCGCTCCCCGTCACGCTGGCTCCCGCTGCTCCTGCTCATCACCCTTGTCCCGGCGACGGGCTGCGGCAAGAAGCCTCCTCCGCGCAAGACGATCGCCCAGCTCCTGACCGAAGCCCGGGCCGCCAAGACACCCGAGGCGCAGGCGCGGGCGCTCATCCGGGTGGCCCGCCGTCAGCTCAAGTCGGGTGACAAGGCGGGCGCGGGCAAGACGCTGACCGAGGCCCGTGGCCTGATCAAGCCGGATGCCGATCCGGCGGTCGCCGGCCAGCGGCTGGTTGAAATCGCCGACCTGCATGCAAAGGCCGAATCCCGTTCCGCCGCCCGCGAGGCTGTCAAGCAAGGCGTCGACATGGCCGGCCGGGTCACCGATCCGATCAGCAAGATCAGGATCCTGACCGATGCAGCCGCCGTCTACGGCGTCAAGACCGGGGGCCTCGCCGACGCCAAGTCCGCGCGGGAAGTGCTCGACACCGCCACCACGGCTGCCGAAGGAGTGGAGGAACGGTTCAAGGTGCAGGCGTTCGCGGCGATCGCGGTCTCCCTGGCCAAGATCGGCCTTGCCACCGAGGCGACCGACCTCGCGAGTCGGCTCGAGGAAATGGCCCTGGGTCAGGACGACCCGCGTGCCAAGGCCGAGGCACTGGCGGCCGCCGCCAACGTGCGGGCTCACGGGGGCGACGCGGCAAAGACGGCCGAACTGCTCGCCGCCGCCGAGAAGGCCGCCCAGGACATCAAGACGCCGGAAAACAAGGCTTACGGCCTGATGGCCGTGGCCGGCGCCTTCCTGGCCAACGGCGACGCGGGGGCCGCCAGCAGGCTCCTCAAGGATGCGGACGTGGAGGCTGCCAAGGTGCCCGATCCCGAGGCGCAGAAGAACGCCATCGAGAAGGTACGGCTCATGATGGCCGACGCCGAGCGGAAGAAGTAGCCTTCTTGCCCCGGGTCACTTCGGCAAGGGCCTCGAGCGCCAGCCGGCGGGCCTCGGCATGGTCGACGATTGGCTCGGGATACGTCGTCCCGAGGCTGACTCCCGCGGCGGCGAGCCGGGCGGCCCCGGCCGCAGCCGGCTCGTGGATGTCGGCGGCGGCGAGCCGCGCCAACTCGGGCACCCAGCGGCGAACGTAGCCGCCATCGGGGTCGAACTTCGTTCCCTGGCTGGTGGGATTGAAGATCCTGAAATAGGGAGCGGCATCGGCGCCGCAGCCGGCGGCCCACTGCCAGCCCAGCGTGTTGGCGGCAATGTCGGCATCGACGAGCGTGTCCCAGAACCAGCGCGCCCCCTCGAGCCAGGAGACGCGCAGATCCTTGACGAGGAAACTGGCCACGATCATCCGCACCCGGTTGTGCATCCAGCCGGTGGCCCACAACTGACGCATGCCGGCATCGACGACCGGGAACCCCGTCAGCCCGCGCTGCCAGGCCCGCAGGCCCACGGGATCATCCCGCCACGGGAAACGGGCGTAGTCGGCCCGCAGGGGCGCGTCTGTCGTGTGCGGAAAGTGATGGAGCAGATGGGCCGCGAACTCCCGCCAGCCGATCTCCCGGAGAAACACCTCCGCCCCGCCGCTGAGACGTGCCGCCGGGCGGCCGCCGGCAGCGGCCCGGACAGCATGCCAGACGCGTCGCGGCGACAGTTCCCCGAAGTGCAGATGGGGCGACAGGCTGCTCGTGCCCTCCCGGTCGGGCCGGTCGCGGTCGGTGCCGTAGTCCGTGAGCCCCCGGCCGATGAACGTGGCGAGCTGCTTTGCGGCCGCCGACTCTCCCGGCTTCCAGGTCGATTCCATCGTCTTCGCCCACCCGATGCGGGGAAGCAGTTCCAGGCTGGCGGGCGTCAGGCCGCGGCCGCCTCCGGCCCGCCGCGGCGCGGCCGCCACCAGCCGGCGTGGTGCCGGCCGCGGCTCCGCCGGCTCGTCGCGTGCGAGCAGCGCCCGCCAGAACGGCGTGAACACCTGGTAGGGGCGACCCTCCTGCGTGGCCACCCGTGCCGGCTCGAAGAGCAATCCACCGTTGAAGCTCTCGACGTCCATACCGTCACCGACGAGCGCCTGCTTGATCGCCGTGTCGCGGGCGACCGCCGCCGGCTCGTACAGCCGGTTCCAGACGACGTGCGTGGCACCGTACTCCACGGCGACTTTCCGCAGCGCGTCGAGGGTCGGCCCGCGCCGGATGATGAGCGTTGCACCGGCCCGCTCGACCGCGGCTCCGAGGCCGGCGAGCGAGTTGTGCAGCCACCATCGCGATGCGGCACCGGGCGTCCAGGGTGACTCCTCCTCGGGAGCCCAGATGAAGACGGGCACGACCGCACCCCGGCCCACCGCCGCCGCGACCGCGGGATTGTCGTCAAGCCGCAGATCACGGCGGAACCAGATGATCGTGACGGCGTTCGGCGTGGCCATGCGCTGGTCTCGGTTGCCGCCACTCAGACGCGGGGAATCTCGTAGCCCGGCCGCGGCGTCCGCGCCGCGAACGACGCCGCCTCCTCGTCGCCGACGATCCGCTCCGTCACCGGGTCCCAGGCGATCTTTCGACCCAGACGCCCCGCGATCGCAGCCAGGTGGCAGGTGTTCATCGACACGATGTGGCTGAACACGTCCGACACCGGCAGCCCACCCTCGCGGATGCAGCGGTAAAAGTTCTGCTTGTGCCCCTCGCCGGGCTTGCCCTTGAACAGGGCACGGACGTCGGCCTCGCCGAATGCGTCCTTGTCCCAGCCCTCCTCGATCGGCTTGCCGGTGATCTTGTTGCGATTGACGAACAGCCGACCCTTCGTGCCCTCGAAGAGGATCCCGTTGTCGCCGCGACTGGTCACGACCAGTTCCACGCCGCTCTTGAACCGGCAGTTCACGGCAAAGTCGTAGGCCGTGTTGAACCAGTCACCCCTGGTCGGGTTACCGTTCTTGAACGGGATCGGATGATGGACGTCGGTGCCGTCGACCTCGACCGGCCCCTTGCCCGGGCCATCCTCGTCGAGCGCCCATTGGGCGATGTCCACGTGATGCGCCCCCCAGTCGGTGAACTTGCCGCCGGAATACTCGTACCACCAGCGGAACAGGTCGTGGCAGCGGTGGACGCGATACTCGACCTGCGGTGCCTGGCCGAGCCACCGCTCCCAGTTGAGCCGGGCCGGGGCCGGCTCCGCCGGAAACGGCCCGCCGGTGGGACTGCCGTCGATCGCCGCAGTCACGCGGCGGATCTCGCCGAGCAGCCCCTTGCGGACCATGTTGACGGCCCGCAGGAAGAGATCCTTTTCGGCCCGCTGCTGGGTGCCGATGAAGAACTGCTGCCGTGGGTATTTCTCGGCGGCGGCCCGGGCCAGTCGGCTTTCCTCGAGCGTCAGCGACAGCGGCTTCTGGCAGAAGACGTGCTTCCCCGCCTGCAGGGCCTCGATCGCGATCTTCACGTGCCAGTGGTCGGGGGTCGAGATGCTGACGACGTCCACGTCGGGCCGTTCTAGAACCTTTCGATAGTCGGCGTAGGCCTCGGACTTGCCTTCCCCCACGCGGACGTCGAACTTCGCCCGCTCGACGTGCTTCGTGTCGAGGTCACAGACGGCGACGATGTCGCCGAATTCACGATGCTCGCGGGCATCCCGCATGCCAATGCCGCCGGTGCCGATGCAGGCCACGCCGAGCCGGTCGTTGGCCGACGCGTTCGCAAACGCCGGAGCCGCGAACGTCACCGGCACGAACAGTGGAGCCGTGCCCGCGGCACCGCCGGCCAGGGCCGTGCCGAGAAATCGCCGCCGTGAATCCCGCCGTCCGCCTGCCATGCCTTCGACCCTCCCGAGAAGTGAAAATGCTCCGTACAAAACCCATTGTCAGTTCGTCGGCCCGAGCCCCTTCGGGAGCTCGATCTTCGCGTTCCCCCGCAGGGCCGTCAGGCCGACGGCGGAGACCTCTGCCAGTTTCGGCAACTGGATCTTGCCCTGCGCGGCGGCCTCCTCCGAAATCGTCTCCAGGTGATTGAAGTCGGCATTCCCCGACAGCAGCGTGGCGGCGAAGGGGACGCAGTCGAGCGTTTTGAACAGGTGGATCATGAAGCCCGACCGCTTGGAAAACTCCGCCACCGCCTCGTTCGACACGTCCGACAGCGCATACATGTGCGAAAGGTTATACCTGTTGACCGCCTTGGCGGCACGGTCCGAGGGCCTGGTCAGCTGCATGCAGCGAATGGCCGCGGGCGCCGATAGCGTTGCGGCGTCGGGGGCGACTTCCTCCAGGCCGCCGAACTCCAGCGTGCCCATCCGCTTCCCGTTCTTGTCGATCCGCTGGCCGTCGTCTGCCGCCAGCGGCAATGGACGGCACAAGGCGAAGCATGTCACGGTCCTCGGCGGGTGTGCGGATGATCCGGATGGCCGCGAAGCCACGGCCAACCCTCCGGCGCCTCATGGTACCACGGCCGGACGACCGCTCACGGCGGTCCCGTCACCGATCGCCCAGCCTGCGGCGGGGCCTGTGACGGCGCCTGGATCGCGGCATGGAGGATCTCCACCGGGTGCAGGGCCATGCGGCCGGTGCCGTCGTGTATCTGGTGGCGGCAGCTGGTCCCCGGCGCGGCCAGGAGCGTGTCGGCATTCGCGGCACGGACAGCGGGAAAGAGGACGAGTTCACCGATCCGCATCGAGATTTCGAAGTGCTCCCGCTCGTAGCCGAACGAGCCGGCCATGCCGCAGCAGCCGCTGGGAATGATCTCGACGGTGTAGTTGCTCGGCAGCCGCAGGATCGCCGCCGAGCAGTCGACCGTTGCCAGTGCCTTCTGGTGGCAGTGGCCGTGAAGCAGGATGTGGCGGCTGGCCGTGGTGAACGCCTCGGGCCCGATCCGGCCCCGTTGTGACTCGCGGGCGAGGAACTCGTCGACGAGCAGCGTCCGGCCGGCAAGCCGGCGGGCGCCGGCCGCCAGCGGCCTGGGCACGAGGTCGGGATACTCGTCGCGAAACCCGAGGATCGCCGAGGGCTCGATGCCGACGAGCGGGGCGTCGTCGGTCACGATCGGGTCGAGCACTTCCACGTTCCGGCCTGCCAGGTCCCGGGCCTCGCGCAGGAGTCCCTTCGAGATCTGGGCCCGGCCGCTGTCGGCGTGTTCGGGCCAAATCACCTCGTAGCCCAACGCCTCGAGCAGCTCGACGGTGCGGATGCCGAGCGGGACGTCGAGCAGGTCGGTGAACTCGTCGCCGAAGAGGTGCACGCGGCCGAGGCGGCCCGGCCGCGACGGGCCACGACGCCGCCACCAGCGCCTGAGCGTCGTGCCGTGGAGCCGGGGGAGCGAGCGGCCGGGGGCGAAGCCGAGGAACCGTTTCACCAGCCGCGACAGGCCGGGAGCACCGACGGCGAGGTTGTAGAGCGACGACATGCCGACGACCCGCCGCATGGCGCCGGCCGACCCGGCGATCAACCGGCTCCGCAGCGGCACGCCGTGGGCGTCGTGCCAGTGCTGCTCCCATTCCGCCTTGAGCCGGGCCATGTCGACGTTCGAGGGACACTCCGACTTGCAGGCCTTGCAGGACAGGCAGAGGTCCATGACGTCCGCGAGCGCGGGATCGGTCCACGGATCGGCCCGGCCGCCGGAGAGCGCCTGGCGCAGGACGTTGGCCCGGGCCCGCGTCGTGTGCTCCTCGTCGCGGGTCGCCATGTAACTGGGGCACATGGTGCCCCCGATGAGGTGCGACTTGCGGCACTGCCCGACGCCGGTGCACTTCTCGGCGGCCCGCAGCACCCCCTGCGTGGCCGAAAAATCGAAGATCGTGTCCGGTTCCGGCGCCGGCACGCCGGGCAGGATCCGCAACGCCGTGTCCATCGGGGGCGCGGCGATGATCTTGCCGGGATTGAGGATTCCGGCCGGGTCGAAGGCCTGCTTGACCCGCTCCAGGATCGCATAGCATTCCGGCCCGACCATCGTGCGGATGAATTCTCCGCGGAGTCGGCCGTCGCCGTGCTCGCCGCTGAGGCTGCCCCGGTACTTCTTCACCAGACCCGCCACGTCGGTGGCGACGTCGCGAAACATCCGCAGCCCGGCGTCCGACCGCAGGTCGAAGAGCGGGCGCAGGTGCAGCTCCCCCGCCCCGGCATGCGCGTAGTGGATACAGTCGATGCCGTACTTCTCTGAAAGCAGCCGGTCGAACTCGGCGATGTAGGCGGGCAGGTCAGCGACCGCCACCGCCGTGTCCTCGACGATCTCGCGCGGCTTGGCGTCGCCGGGGATGTTGTTGACGAGCCCCTGCCCGGCCCGGCGCAGCTCCCAGACCTTGTCCCCGGCGGCAGCGAAGAGCTGCGGCCAGGCGTAGCCGATGCCGGCGGTCCGCAGGTCCGCCTCGATCAGGGCGAGCTTCGCCGCCACCGCCTCCGGCGCGGCATGCTTGGCCTCGACAACGAGGACCGCGGCCGGGTCGCCGACGACGAACGAGCGGTTGCGGGCCTGCTCCGGATTGTCCCGCGTGCAGGCGAGGATCTTGTCGTCGATCAGCTCGCAGGCGGTCAGCTCCGCCTCCGCGCCCCGGTGCGGGGGCGTGGCCGGATCCCGCCGGTGCCGCATGACGACGAGCGTGCCGCGGAGCGCCTCGTCCACGCTCCGGCAGTGCGCCACGAGCAGGCCCCCGGGCGGCGGCAGCGGGATCAGGTCGAGCTCGAACTCGACGCCGAAGAACAGCGTCCCCTCGGACCCGGCGAGCAGCCGGCAGAAGTTGAAGGGGCGGTCGCTCGTGGGTTCGAAGCAGCCGGCATCGAGCAAGGCATCGAGGGCGTAGCCCGTGTTCCGTCGGGTCACCTCGGGCCGGGGAAACGAGTCGCGGATCAACCGGCGGGTCGCCGCGTCGCCGAGCAGCCCGGCGATCACCCGGTAGATGCGGGTCTCGAGCGTGTCGGGGCCGGCGCACTTGGCGGCGAACGCGGCCCGGTCGAGCGGACCGAAGGTCACCGCCGAGCCGTCGGCGAGGAACCCGCGGGCGGAGACGAGATGATCGCGGGTCGAGCCGTAGGCGATCGAGTTCGAACCGCAGGAGTTGTTTCCCACCATGCCGCCGATCATGGCCCACGACGCCGTCGAGGTCTCGGGGCCGAAGGCGAGGCCGTGGGGGGCGAGGACCCGGTTGAGTGCGTTGCGGACGACGCCAGGCTGGACGCGAACCCGCCGGGCGGCGACGTCGAGCGACAGGATGCGGTTCATCCGCCGACCAGCGTCGACGACGATTCCCGCACCAACCACCTGGCCGGCCAACGACGTCCCCGCGGCCCGGGGAATGAGTCCGATCCGCTCGGCGGCCGCGAACCGGACGAGCTCACCCACGTCGTCGTCCGTGGCCGGAAAGGCCACGGCCAACGGCCGCTCCTGGTACTCGGAGGCGTCGGTCGAGTAGATAGTCCGGGCGACGTCTTCGACGCGCAACTCGCCCGTGAGCCGCGCCGCGAGGCCCCGCAGCCGCTCGGGGAGAGACGTCGACGCAGGCATGGTGGCGGAGGCGAACATCCTCACCATCATCGCCGAAATGCGGGGCGGGTCCACCCGCAGTCCCGGCCGGTCACTTGGCGATCAGCCGCAGGTCGAGATCGACGGGCTCCTTCCCCTCCTCCGTACGGCGGACCGTGACGGCGAGCACGTCCCCTTCGTTGAACGTCATGCGCAGCATCCGGTCGAAGGCCTTGAACTCGTCCCGATTTCGCAGTTCGATCTTTCGCCCGTTGATCTCCAGGATCTCGTCCCCCTCCTTGAGTCCGGCGGTCGCCGCCGGCGTGCCCTCGTCGACATTCGAGACGATCACGTCGAGGTTGCCGGACCTGGGACGCTGGAAGTTCACGCCGATCTGGCAGCGTTTTGGAGCCACGAGCTTGGCCGGCAGTTCGATCTGGCCTGCTTCCCGCTTCACCGCCACCTTCACCTCGTGCCCTTCCGGATACATGCCGATCACCGCCGCCAGCCGGGTGAGACTGGGAATCGGTGCGTCGTCGACGCCGAGCACCGTGTCGCCGGGGCGGAAGCCGGTCGTCGCCGCAGCCGATCCGTCGGCGACGTCCTTGATCAGCACCCGTACCGCGGTTCCCTCCTGCCTCTCCTCGAAGGCCAGGCCGGGGATGCGGCCATGCTTGACCTCGCCCCCGCCGGCCTCGAGGAACCGGGGCAGCCAGAGCTTAGCCTGCTTGGCGCTGATGGCGAAGCCGAGGCCGGTGTTCGACCGCAGGCCGAACCGGGTGGCGATCTGGCCGTTGATCCCCACCACCTCCCCCTTCATCGTGATCAGCGGACCGCCCGAGTTGCCGGGGTTGACCTCGGTGTCGGTGACGATGCACTCGGTGTACGTGTTCTGCGTGTGGTGAACCGCGGAGACGATTCCCGCCGTGAACGTCGGCGACTGGTCGATGACGCCGAGCCCGAACGGATTCCCGACGGCGATCGTCTCGTCACCCACCACCACCGCGTCGGAGTCGCCCAGCGGAAGGTAGGGAACCTTCTGCCCGTCCTTGAGTTCCAGCCGCAGGGCGGCGAGGTCACCGTACGGATCGGTGCCAAGCAGTTTTGCCTTGAAGGAACTGCCGTCACCGAGCCGGACGTCGAAGGTCCGTTTTCCCTCGATGACGTGGTTGTTGGTGAGCATCAGGCCGTCCGGACTGATCACGACGCCGCTGCCGCCGGCGATGAACACGTATGCGGGCTTGACCTTCACGCACAGCGGCACGAGGTCGGTGCCATGGTCGGCACGGGGCGTTCCACCCGCTTGCACGGCCGCCAGAACCGCACAAGCCGCCGCCAGAATTTTCCGCTTGTTCATCGACTTTCTCCCAGCACGACGGTGACGTCCCGGGTGTCATCGGTCGACAGCACTCCTTCGAAGGTCTCCCCGGGCTTGAGCGCCTTCTTCAACTTCTGGAGGTCGTCGAGCGTCTCCACCTCGCGGCCCTTGATCATGAGCCGCGGTCCGCCGCCGCGGCGCTGGATCTTGAGCTGCACGGACTCACCGGCCTTGCATGCCGAGATCCGTTCCTGCAGTTCCGGCCAGCTCTGCAACTCCATGCCGTTGAATTCGACGATCACGTCGCCACGTTTGAGCCCGGCTCGTTCGGCGGGCGTGCCTGGGGCGACGCCGCCGAGGACCACGGTCTCGGTGAAGGCCTTCGACTCGTCCGGCTCGACACCCAGGATCGGACCGGGGATCCGCTGCACCGACCTGCCGGCCTTCAGCCCTTCGATCGCGTCGCGGATCCGGTCTCCCCGGGAGATCATGCCCACCCCAGAGTTCGGGGCCCGCCTCCACATCATCAGCTGCGGCGGTGGGACGAGCTGCCCCAGCAGCGTGTCGGGCTCGATGGGCGCGGCGGCGAGGCCGAGGAAGTTGCCCGCGCGGTCGAAGGCCGGCCCGCCGGAGTTGCCGTAGTTCAGCAGCGCATCGGTCTGGAAGAGGAAGCCGCGAAGCCGCGCCGGGGCGCTGATGATCCCGGAGTTGAGCGTGTAGCCGGGCTTCTCGCCCGGCACGTAGCCGATCAGTCCCACCGCGTCGCCGAGCTGCGGCGAGACCGTGGCGCCGGCCAGGTCGAGCCAGGGGAGATCCTCGGCCTCGATCTTGAGCAGCGCGACCCCCAGAGGCTCGTGCTTTGCCCGCAGCGTGGCCTCGCGACGACTGCCGTCCGCGAGCACGACCGAGATCTTCGTGATGGCGTTGTCCTTCCGCTCCAGGCCCCCGTCCGGGTCGCGGAACAGCTTCTCGATCGGCTCGCTCACACCGAACGTTCGGGGCGCGCCCGTCTTCTTGCTGATCACCGCATTGTCGCCGCCGACGTTGAACAGGCTCGTAAGCACGTCTCCGTCAGGGGAGATCACGACGCCCGTGAATGGGCCGGCAGGCCGCCGCAGGAGCTGATTGACTTCCATCACCTTGGCGACGTTGGCGAATTCCGCAAACTTCCGGACCCGCTTGTCCTTGGGTAACTTGTCCCAGCCTCCGAGCAGCTCCCGATATTCCTCCCAGGAGACGCGGGGGAGCATTTCCGGCTTGAAACGCCGTTCGACGTCGATGCCGACGAGATACTTGGCGAAGTCGTCGGCGACGACCCGCAGCGGATGGTCGGCCGCCTTCCGGGCCGGCAGGCCGGCGAGCGGCTGGAAGTCGAGCTTCACCGCGCCCGACGCGAAGGGGGCGAATCGTTCCAGAAGCACCTTCGTCGGCACGGCAGTGCCCTGCCAGCGGAGTGGCAGGATGCCGAGCGTGATCACGCCGCTGAGCTGCCCTCGTTCATTGACGAGCGGCCCGCCATCGGAACCAGGATTGATCGCGGCCGTAGTCTCGATCGCCACGCCTGTGTACAGAGCCTCGGGGTTCTTCGGCACCGTGTAGATGCCGCTGACGATGCCGCGGCTGAACGACGCCCGGCCGTTGGCCCGCAACGCATTTTCGACGTCACCGGCCGTGTAGGCCGTGCTCCCCACCTCGGGCATTTCCTGGGCCAGCGGCAGGCACGGAAGATCGCTGGCGTCGACCTTGATCAGCGACACCGCGAGGGCGTCATCCACCGCGACGATCGTGGCCTCGCGGGTCACGAACCCGGGAAACAAGACGCGGATTTTCTCGGCCCCCGCGGGCACCGTGCTGGTGGCGGTGAGGATGTGGCCGTCGGAGGAGACGACGATCCCGGTCCCGGTGTGGTTGATGAAATCGTCCTTGCTGCACGTGATGCCCACGCTGCACTGCAGGACGCGGTCGGCGACGATGCGGGCCGCCGGGAGCGGCTCCGCGGCCCGGGCCGACGGCAGGGGAGCGAGGGCGAGGCAGCCCAGAAGGATCGCGGACCGCAGCGCAAGGCTCGGCCTGGGGGGACGCGACATGGGGTGGAACCTTGTTCCTTTCACTGGATCGTCTTCCTGGATCGTCCGGGGCTACCCCGACACGGCACGCGCCGATGTCGGGGCTCCCCGCCGGGGACAGTGTATTTCACCGGCAGTGCCGAACCAGCCATGCCGCGGCATCGCCTATCGACAGCGTCTTCGCACGGGCAACCGCCGCGGATGCGGAACCGCCGGGTCCGTACGGCGAAAGAGGGCCGCCGGCGGCCGCTTCTTGCGGCCTTTCCGGCCGGGCCGTACAACGAATTGCCCGACGACCCGGTCCCCGATTTGCCGGTCCAAATCCAAGGATTTTTGCATGGCTGCCGTTTCGGTCTCCGCATCCGCCACCCTGCCGGAGGCCAAGAACCCGGCCGCCACCCTCGACCGGGCAATGGATGCCGGCCGCGGCATCCTCCGCCTGGCCCCGACCTGGGTACCGCGCAGCTTTCTCCACCCCGGCAAGCGAATCCGGCTCCACCCCGACGACTACTACGCCTACGGCCTCGACCGCGGCGGGATCGACGAACGCTGGTTCGCCAGTACCACCGAGGCGGCCAACGACGGACGGCTGCCGGACGAGGGGCTTTCATGGTGCGTCTTCGGCGGCGAGCGGTTCCTGCTGCGCGACGCCGTCGGCGAGGGCCGCGGGCGGCTCGTGGGCAAGGCGATCTGGGACCGCTACCAGCGCTGGCCGGTCTACTCCAAGTTCTTCGACAACATGGGGCCGATCCCCCATCACATGCACCAGTCGTTCGAGGATGCCAAACTGGTGGGCCAGGAGGGGAAGCCGGAGAGTTATTACTTCCCCCCGCAGTACAACAACTGCGACAACCATTTTCCCTACACGTTCATGGGTCTGGAGCCGGGCACGACGAAGGGGGATGTCCTCCGCTGCCTGGAAAACTGGAACCGCGGCGACAACGGCATCCTCGACCTTGCCAAGGCCTACCGGCTGAAGCGCGGCACCGGCTGGCTGATCCCGCCGGGCGTCCTGCATGCGCCCGGGTCGCTGCTGACCTACGAGCCGCAGTGGGGCAGCGACGTGTTCGCGATGTTCCAGTCGCTCGTCGAAGGGCGAGCCGTGCCCTGGAGCCTGCTCGTCAAGGACATGCCGGAGGAGAAGCACCGGGACCTCGACTTCATCGTCGGCGAACTCGACTGGGAGAAGAACGTCGACACGCACTTCAAGCAGAGCAACTACCTCGAGCCGATCCTCGACCAGAAGCGGTCTGGACCGGGCGTCCATGACCGCTGGATCGTCTATGGACACTTCGAGGGACGGCAGCTGTTCAGTGCCAAGGAACTGACGCTCGATCCCGGCGCGAAGGTCACGGTGCGGGACGCGGGGGCCAGCGGCTGGATCACGGTCCAGGGGGAGGGCCGCGTCGGTGCCCACGACGTCGCCACGCCGACCCTGATCCGCTTCGGCCAAATGACCGCCGACGAACTGTTCATCTCGGCCGAGGCAGCCGCCGCGGGCTACACCGTCGAGAACACCGGCCCGGGCCCGCTCGTCGCCCTGCGCTACTTCGGTCCCGACGTGCACGACGACCTTCCCAGCCACGGGCGGCGGGCATGATGCAACTCGATGCTGACCGGCAGCGTTGTTCGGCAGCGGCCGCCCATGCCATCGAGCCGGCGTTGCCGGCCAGCGCGGCCAGGATGGCGCAGAGCAGCCAGCATCGAGTGAGCGGAGGCCATGATGGCCGGAGCGAACGTCCGATCGCGGTGGCCCGGGCGACCCCTGCCCTTCGCCAGTGACCAGTGAATGGTTTGGAACACGAGGACCTTCCACGTATGCCCACGCACGCCGCCCCGAAACTTCACAACGCCATGTGGCCCGGCCTCGTCGGCAAGGGGACGGACCCCGGCCAGGAGCCGCCGATCGCGCTCGAGCGGATGCTCGAGCTGACCGCGGCGGCGAACGTCGGTGGCCAGCGATTCGACGGCATCGACTACTTCCTCTTCCTGCCCCACACCAATCCCGAGGCCAGTGACGCCGAACTGCGCCGGATCGCCGACATGATCGCCGCCCACGGCTTCACGGTCGGTTCGCTCGTGGCCCCCGTCTGGCCGGGCACGGTCGGGGACTCGGCCATGGGAGACGACGCGGCCCGGGAAAAATTCCTCTCCGCGGTCCGCATGGCCTGCCGGATCGCGCGGGTGTTCGAGCAGCATGGCGTGCGGAAGTACGGCGTGATCCGCATCGACTCCGCCGAGTTCGGTGTCGGCACGTGGCGCGAGAATCCCCGGGCGAACACCGCGAAGATCGCCCGGACGTTCCGCGAGGCCGCGACGATCGCCAAGGACAACGGGCAGCGGCTGGCTGCCGAGGGGGAGATCTGCTGGGCGGGCATGCACTCCTGGAAGGACATGCTCGATCTCCTCGAGGAGGTGGGGATGCCGGAGGCGCTCGGCTTCCAGGCCGACCTCGCCCACACCTACCTCTACCTGCTCGGCTACAACGCCCCCGAGCACGCCCTCGTGCAGCCGGGCTACACGGAGGCCCAGTTCTGGCCCGCCTACGAGTCGATGGTCGCGAAGCTCAGGCCGTGGACGATCGACTTTCACGTCGCCCAGAACGACGGCCAGGTGCACGGCGCCGGCGCGCACGACAAAACCGGGAAGCATTGCCCGGCCGACGATCCCAACGGCAAGCTCGACATCGTGAAGTGCGCGGGACTGTGGCTGGAGGGCGCGGCCGACCGCGGCATCCGCCACATCTGCTGGGACGGCTGCATGTTTCCCAACGCCACGCTCGAGAACCCCAAGACCTGGAACACTATCCTGGCCACGATGATCGCCGTCCGCGACGCCCACGGCTGGGACTGATCCACCCCCGTACATTTTTCCCCCTGCGCCGGAGCCCTGCCGTCACGGCGAAAGAAACACCAGCACATGTCCTCCGGGCCTGACCAGGAACCGAGCGGAGGGGTCGGCGGCTGCTCGAGGAGCGTTGGGCCGCCGCGGCGCACAGCGACGAGACTGCCGCCGCCCCGCAGCGAACTGCTTCCCATTCAAAACGAACGTCACCCACGAGGAACCCAGCGATGGCAAAACCCCTCCGCATCGGCATGATCGGCTACGGCTTCATGGGCCGGGCCCACTCCAACGGCTACAACCGCGTCAAGGACTTCTTCGACCTCGAGTACCTGCCGGTGCTCCAGGCCGTGGCCGCCCGCGACGCCGACAAGGCCCGGGCGTTCGCCGACCGCTGGGGGTATCGGCGGGTCGAGACCGACTGGCGGAAACTCGTCGCGGCGGACGACATCGACGCCGTCGACATCTGCACGCCCAACAACCTCCATGCCGAGATCGCCATCGAGGCCGCCAGGCACGGCAAGGCGATTCTCTGCGAGAAGCCGCTGTCGATGGACGTGGCGGAGGGCGAGCGGATGTGCGCCGCCGTCGAGAAGGCGGGCGTGCCCAACACCGTCTGGTACAACTACCGGCGGATTCCCGCGGTCACCTTCGCCAAGCAGATCATCGACTCGGGGGCCCTCGGCCGCGTGTTCCACTACCGGGCCGAGTTCCTCCAGGACTGGACGATCTCCGCCGACCTGCCCCAGGGGGGCGCGGCGCTGTGGCGGCTCGATGCCGCCGCGGCCGGAAGCGGCGTGACGGGTGATCTGCTCGCCCACTGCATCGACACGGCGGTCTGGCTCAACGGCGGCGTCAGCGACGTCACCGCGATGACCGAGACGTTCGTCAAAGAGCGGCCGCACCAGCTCACCGGGAAGGTCGAGCCGGTGACGATCGACGACGCCTGCTCGTTCCTTTGCCACTTCAGCAACGGCTCGCTGGGGCTCTTCGAGAGCACCCGCTACGCCCGCGGCCACAAGGCGCTCTACACGTTCGAGATCAACGGCGAGAAGATGAGCCTGAAGTGGGACCTCCACGACCTCCATCGGCTCCAGGTCTTCGACTACAAGGATCCCGGTCCGATGCGCGGCTGGAAGAGCGTCCACGTCACCGATGGCGACCATCCCTACATGGGCAAGTGGTGGGTGCCGGGCCTGGCGATCGGCTACGAGCACAGCTTCGTCCACCAGGTCGCCGACTTCCTCGACGCCTACGCCAAGAAACAGCCCTGCCCGCCGACGTTCCGCGACGCGTTGGAGACGCAGAAGATCTGCGACGCCGTGCTCGCCAGCGCGAAGAGCCGGCAGTGGGTCGCGGTCCGCTGACCGGCCGTGGACACGCGGCCGGTCGGGGGGGACCGTTCGATCACCGCGGCCGCGACCGCCGAGGCAAAGGCCTTTCCGGCCGGCGGCCGGCTCCGTCACCGCTGGTCGCGGCGGCTCGCCCTGGCCGCGGTCGTCGCGGCCGGCGGTGCGACGGCGGCTATCCTGGCCCCGCGACGGTTCATGGTCGAAGGGACGTCGATGGCTCCCGGACTGCTGCCCGGAGACGTCGTCGCGACCGATCCGCTTCCGCTGGGGGACCGGCTCCGGGAGCCGGGCAGGTTTGACCGCTGGGTGCTGGCGGCGGACGACGGTCCGCCCGTGATCAAGCGGATCGCCGGCCTGCCCGGGGAAACGGTGTCGCTCGTCGCCGGCGACCTCGTCGTCGTGGGGCGGACGATTCTCAAGGGGCCGCGACTGCTGGCCGAGATGGGCAGCAAGGTCGCCGCCGACGGATCACCGGCCGCTGCTGGCGGTGCGGACTCGTCCGGCTGGCTGTGGTCGCTGCCGGGGGGCGAGGTCCTCGACGATGAGCCGCAGATGACCGCGACCAGCGTCCTGCTCTTGCCCGTCCGGGACGTCGGCTGCGCGGCCGTCGTGCAGGTGCCGCGGCAGCCCGGTGCGTCGCCCCTCCGCGTCCGGGCGCGGGTCGCCGACACCGTCTTCACCTGGAGGCTGCGGAAGGCCGGCCGGTACGCGGTCGTCGCCGGCAGGCTTGACGGGCATCTCGTGGCTGCGGCCTGGCGGCTACCGAGAGAAATCGCTGCCCGGCCCGTGCCCCGGTCGTGTCTCCCGCCGGCGGCGCCGGAGGCGTGGACTGCCGTCAGGCCATGGGGAGACTCCGCCGCCGCCGATACGGCCCCGGCCGTGGCAGTGGGACTCGAGCCGGCGGCGGCCGTGGCACTCGCCGGAGCGACGATGGAACACGCCTGGCGGTGGCGGGACGTGCACCACCGGGCCGCGGCGGACGGCACGGCATCCTGGCAGTGCCCTCCGGACACCGTCTTCGTGCTCGGCGACTGCCCGGCCGCGAGCCGCGACTCACGCCACTGGGGACCGCTTCCGCGCAGTGTCCTGCGGCAGCGGATCCACTGACCGCAGCCGGCGGTCAGCGGTGTGGCTGGGGAAACATCAGATCGGCCTCGTGGAGCACCACCGCGGTCGTGGATCGATCGACCAGCCGCTCGATCACCTCGGGGCCGGGTGCGAACCCGAACTCGAGTTCCTCGACGGCCCCCTCGTCGAGCCGCGAGAGGAGCACGATCCGGCGTTCGCCGAGGCCGCGGGCGAAGAGCCTGGTCTGCACGGCGTCGGCCACCAGCAGCGGGTCTCCAGTGCGAACCGCCTCGTGCACGAGCCGCTCGAGTGGCGCCCCCTGGCGCCAGCGCAGAAAGATGACGCCCGGCGCGACCGCCTCGTGACAGACGATGCAGATCGTGCCATCGGGCCGGGTGACACGGGCCGCTGCGGCGACGGCCCTCGTGATCGCCGGCCAGCCTTGCTGCGGATCGGACAGCGTGACCACCGCCAGTTCCGCCGGTTCCTCGACCAGCGGACACCAGCCTGCCGCCGCGGCCCGCGCCTGGCGGCACGCCTCGTCGGGCATGCCGAAACATGCCGCGTGAACGGTCCCGCCGCGACCGGCCACGATCCGCAGGCTGGCCCAGACGCCGAGCTGCCAGGTCGTCTCCTGCATGCTCGTCCGCCAGTCGGGAAGCGCCTGCCGGCCCCGCCGGGCCAGTGAAACCGTCAGGTCGCGGCGACAGCCCAGCCTGGCGAACGTCGGCCACAGTTCTCC
>JBKDUV010000305.1:0-7344 GCA_046339335.1 Planctomycetia bacterium
GTGAGAACACGCGAGATCAGGAGCATCGCATGAGTGACGAAACAACACCGCAGGACTCGGCAGCGATGTCTCCTGCATCGACTGGTTCTGTGCGGCCGTTTGCGTGGGCTGTGGTATGGGAAAATGACGAACGGTTCGACAGATACACGGTTTCGTTCACTGAACAGGCGGCGCGGAGACACGCCACATCCTGCCCCTCAATGAAAAGTACGGTCGTCCCGCTCTATCGCTTGCCAGCACTCGCAGACTCGGAGCGGCAAGCCATCAAGGGCGCAATCGACTGCTGCGAGGACATCACCTATGGCGGGGCCGCAAACCAAGAGGCGGCAGACGTTCTCAAGGCACTGCTGGAGCGGTTGAAGTAGGACACAGAACGTGAAGGAGCCGGAGCGGCGACCTATGGACACTGACAACACGCAGGGCGCGGCTGAGCCGTCTCCTGCATCCGTTGGTTCTGTGGCGAACGAGACGGCCATCGACTCGCGGACGCTGGCGGTCAAACTCCACGCCGTCGCGGCTGCTGCTTGCTACGGCGATCAGGCGATTCGGGACTGGCTTCACATCGCGGCGAACCACATCGCGATCCACAACATGGGCATCACCGGATGCGGCCGATGGATTCCAGTGACGGAGCGGCTGCCAAACAGAGGCGAGTGGGTTCTGGCGTATGGGCCGCACTACTCGCATATAGTTGCGGAATGCGATCGCGGCGAATGGCGATCGGTGTATAGGGACAGCGAAACTGGAGAGCCTTGGCTGCGTGAAGCCGGAATGGTCACCCACTGGATGCCGCTGCCGGCCCCGCCTGCGGACGGCAAGTAGCCACAGAACCATGTTTCTACGGTTCCGCATAACCCGCCTCCAGCCGTATATCACCCGGCCGGATCGACGCCAGCCTGCGGCGTGACGGCGAGAGCCGGCGTTATGCGGAGCCGTCTATCACGCCCCGGCCGCCGCGCTGGACTCGTGGGCTGGAACCGATAGCGTCGTCGGTGCATGGATGCACCGAACGAGATCGCGGTAGAGATCCCAGGCGACCCGATCCCGCAGCCGCGGGCGCGGGCTACGCGCGGCGGGCACATGTATACGCCCGGGAAGACGATCCGCCCGTACAAACAGGCGATCGCGATCCGCGTCGGCCTCGAGGCCAAGCGGCGCCGCTGGAAGGCGAGCGACGGGCCGTTCGAGGTCGTGATCGTGTGTGTGTTCGCGCGGCCGCCTTCGCACTGGACGAAGGCCGGCGACCTGGCGGCCTCGGCCCCGGCGTTCCCGGGCCTGCGGTGCGGCGACTGGGACAACCTGGCGAAGGGCGTTCAGGACGCCGTGACGGCCTGCGGGGGCGTCTGGCACGACGACACCCAGGTGATCGACGGCCGCGCGATCAAGCGCTACGCCGCCCGCGGCGAGCCGGCCCGGACGATCATCCAGATCCGGAGGCTCTGACCGTGTCCAGGGCCCAGAAGGACCTGAAACTCTGGCTGTCTCCCGAACAGGAGCAGCTCGCCCGGCGGCTTCTGGCCGACGGGGTCTGCCACCGCGACGTCGCCTCCGCGGTCGGGGTCACCTATCGGCGGCTCCTGACGAGGATCCTCGACCAGCTCGCCGACGCGAAGGTCGGGCGCGGCCGCGGCGGAGGCCCTCGCCGCCTGGTCGACCCGACGCCGGCCGAGATCGCCGAGATCTGCCAGGAGATCCGGGCCGGCTGGACCGAGGACCAGCGGGCGGAACGCTGGCACCCACTGCATCACAACTTTTCCGGCGACCGTCTCCCGGAATAACCTCGCGGCATGGCACTGGTCACATCTCTCCCCGGTCCGCTCTCCGTCGCGTTCCGTCGCGGCGATGAGTTCTCGACGCTGCTCGACTTCTCGTTCGCGACGACCGGCTACACGTTCGCGGCGGCGATCTACTCGGTCGTGACCGGGGTCACCGTCGCCACGCCGACGCTCACGGTCGTTTCCCATGCGAACGGCCAAATCAACCTCGCCCTCTCCGAGGTGCAGACCGCCGCCTTGGCGGCCGGCACCTACGGGCTCCGCGTCGAGTGGGTCGCCCCCGGCGACGCGAAGCGGACCGCCACTCAAGGAACCGTCGAGGTCTACCCGTGAGCCCGATCTCCGTCACCGCGAGCGAACAGAACGTCGGGGTATCGGTCTCCGGTGGCCAGGGCCCTGCCGGGGCCCAGGGCGCGGCCGGCGCGACCGGCTCCGCCGGCCCGGCGAACACGCTCGCCGTCGGCACTGTGACGAGCGGCGCGACCGCGGCCGCCACGATCACAGGCGCGGCTCCGAACCAGACGCTGAACCTCACGCTCCCGAAGGGCGACACCGGCGCGGCCGGGGCCACCGGAGCGGCCGGTCCAGCAGGCCCAGCCGGCCCCCAGGGGCCGCAGGGACCGCAAGGCGACACGGGACCGGCCGGGGCCACCGGAGCCGCTGGAGCGACGGGACCGCAGGGCCCGAAGGGCGACACAGGAGACACCGGCCCGCAGGGGCCGCTGGGCCCAGCCTGGGCCGCAGGTGCCCCGGGAGCGACCGGCGCCACGGGCCCGGCAGGCCAGACCGGGCCGCAGGGGGCGACCGGCCCGCAGGGCGACCCCGGCGTCGTCTCGGCCACGGCTCCGGTCACCTACGCCGCGCAGACGGTCGGCCTCTCGGTCGGGGCTGGGCTCACGCCCTCGAGCGGCGCCCTGGTGCCAAACTTCGGCGCGACCGCTGGCACGGTCTGCGTCGGGAACGACGCCCGGCTCTCCGACTCGCGGACGCCGACCACTCACCCTCACGCCGCCGGCGACATCGCCAGCGGCACGATCGCGACGGCGCGGCTCGGGAGCGGGACGGCGTCGTCTTCGACGTTCCTCCGCGGCGACCAGGCCTACGCGTCGACCAGTGACGTTTTCGAGTTCACGCGTTCGGTGTCTCCGTCCGGCGCGACCGGCTCAAACGGCGCGTGGACGTGGACGCTCCCATCTACGGCAAAAATGGTCCGTGTTACGGCCATCGGTGGCGGCGGTGGCGGCGGCAGCGGGCGACGAGGGGCATCAGGCACGGCAAGATTCGGAGGCGGCGGCGGTGCCTCGTCTGGGCTGTGCGACGTGCTTTTTTCCGCGTCTGCCGACGGGATCGCGGGGCAATCGCTCACGGTTTCAGTCGGCGCCGGCGGTGCAGGCGGCGCGGCGAGGACAACGGACGACACCAACGGCGCCGCAGGGTCTGCGGGCGGCAACACTACCGTGGCTTGGGGATCTCGGTCGCTATTCGCTGGCGGCGGCGGAGGTGGTGCGGGCGGCACGGCGGCAGCTGGGACCGGCGGTTCGATCAACCTCTATTCGATGATGCTCGGGATCGCCGGCGGCTCGTCCTCTGTTTCGGGGCAGGCAAGCGCTCCGAATCCTGGGCAGAGCTGGGCAACGGCCGGCTCCATCTACATGACGGCGGCCGGCGGCGCCGGAGGCGGCGGGATTTCAACTGCCGACACTTCTCGCGCCGGCGGACAAGGACGCGGCGATCACCTGCTCGCGGGATTGACGAGTGCATTCGGATCGAATGCCGGCGGAACCGCCGGAGGCGGCGCAGGTCCGAGTGCGGTTGACTCCAACACGAATTCGATCTCCTGGGCCGGCGGCAGCGGCTCCGGCGGCGGGGGCGGCAACTCCACCACGGCCGGCGGCAACGGCGGCAACGGCGGCCGCTACGGCGGCGCCGGGGCCGGCGGCGGCGCAGCATTCAACGGCTACAACTCCGGGGCCGGCGGCAACGGCGCAGAGGGGTACGTCCGGATCACCGTCTGGTACTGAATATGGCAAACTCTCTCGCGATCGTGAATGCTGCCGGCCGCGTCGTGACGTTCGTCCGACCAGACCTTCCCGAAGGCTGGTCTCCGCCAGACGGATGCAGGGCCGTACCGGACGACCAACTACCGGCCGGCTGGCAGTACGCTCCCGACGAGCGGCCTGTCCCGACGACGATTTCCGCCCGGCAAGCCCGCCTCTGGCTGGTGCGCCACGGCATCGGCCTGGCGGCCGTCGATGCGGCGATCGCGTCGATCCCCGACGCGATCAACCGCGAGAGCGTCCGCGTCGAGTGGGAGTACGGGACCGAGGTCCACCGTGACAGCCCGTGGCTCGCCGCTCTCGGCCCGTCCCTCGGCCTCGACGCCGCCACGCTCGACACCGCGTTTCGCGAGGCCGCGGCGATCTGAAACTTTCCCGCCACTCCGGCCCGCGGTTACGGTCTCCGTATGCCCACGTTCTCCGCATTACCGGCCGACCTGACGCTGGCGTTCGTCCCGGGCGACGAGTTCGCGCTGGGGATCGACCTGTCGATCGACGGAACCGGGTTCTCCTGGACCGCCATCGTCTATGAGGTGGCGCCGTCCTACCAGAACGGCGTCGCGATCGCCTCGCAGGGCGCGACCGCGGCGACCTTCGCGATCGAGGTGACGAGCGCCGCCCTCGGCCAGCTCGTCCTGTCGCTCACCGAAACGCAGACCGCGGCCCTGTCGCCGACCAAGAGCTACCGCTGGTTTTTCCGCGGCGTGTCGCCCGGAACAGTGACCAGGACCTACCTCTCCGGCGTCGTGTCGCCGACCTCGCCATGAGCGTGACGATCACCGGGAGCCCTGTGACGGTCGCAGTCTCCGGCACGACCGCGAGCGTGACCGTCGCGCAGACTGGCGACCGCGGCCCGACCGGCAACACGGGGCCGGCGAACACGCTGGCGATCGGCACGGTCGCGACCGGCACCGCCGCCGCCACGATCACGGGCGCCGCGCCAAACCAGACGCTCAACCTCACGCTTCCCCAGGGTCCGGCGGGGGCCACTGGGGCGGCCGGACCGAACCTCGAGCTACAGACGACCGCGACGCACATCCAGTGGCGCGTCGTCGGCGGCTCGACCTGGTCGGATCTCGCCACGCTCGCGTCGATCGCCGGCCCCGCCGGGGCCACCGGCGCGACGGGCGCGACGCTCGAGCTACAGACGACCGCCTCGCACGTTCAATGGCGACCGGTCGGCGGCTCGACCTGGACGAACCTCGTCGCCCTCTCCGCGATCACCGGGCCGCAGGGGGCAACCGGGGCCGCCGGACCCGCGAACACGCTCTCGATCGGCACGGTGACCACGGGGGCCGCCGGCTCGTCGGCCTCGGCCACGATCACGGGCACCGCGCCGGCCCAGACGCTGAACCTGACGATCCCCAGGGGAGACGAAGGGACCGACGGAGGCGACGTTGAGTTCCAGGCCTCCGGGACGCACATCCAGTGGCGTTACGTCGGAGGCTCGACCTGGACGAACATCGTCGCCCTGTCGGCGATCACCGGCCCATCCGGGGCCACCGGCTCGGCCGGGGCAACCGGCCCCGCCGGGTCCGCCGCCACGCTGACCATCGGCACGGTGACGACCGGAGCGGCAGGGTCGAACGCCTCGGTCACGAACAGCGGCAGCAGCTCGGCCGCGGTCCTCGACATCACTATCCCACGAGGGAACACAGGCTCCGGCGGTGTCTCGCTCGGCCTGGTCCTCGCCCTGTCATAGGTGACGCATGGCAAACCCGAACATCGCCTCGGCCTCGACTGTCGTCCTCAACAACGCATTCGTGAGGCTCGACAACACGACCGAGACCCAGATCGTCAGCAACGCGGCCTCCTCCGGGAAGGTGTATCTCATCGACTCGCTCATCGTCGCGAACGTGGACGGCGTGAACGCCTGCGACGTCACGATCTCGGTCTACGCCTCGGCAACGAACACGGGCACGGCGACCAAACTCGCGCACACGATCACGGTCCCGGCCGACGCCACGCTCGTCGTCGCGTCGAAGGATCTCGGCCTCTGCCTGACCGAGGCCGAGTCGATCTACGCCACGGCCTCGGTCGGCGGCGACCTTCATGTCGTCGCCTGCTGGAAAGAGCTGTCTTGATTCCTGGAGGTGACGCGTGAGGGGGCCAGGAGGATACATCGGATTCCGTCGCGTGCCGGCGGCCTCGGGGGTGCATTCCGCCGCGAGCGGTGTCTGGACGCTGCGCGAGGCCGAATCGTTCAAGCGGGCGGGGACCTGGCCGGTTTCGAGCGACGATTATTTTTCCAGTGTCGCCCTGCTGCTGCACGGCGAGGGCAGCGGCGCTACGATCGTGGACTCGTCTCCGACGCCGAAGACGGTCACGGCCTACGGCGACGCCACGCAATCCACGACCCAGGCGAAGTGGGGAAGCAAGAGCATCAGCAGAGGCACGAACGGCGCCGTCAATCTGGGCGTGGGGATGAACGGGTTCGGCTCCGCTAACTTCGTGATCGAGGGATGGTTCTACGTCGTGAGCGTCAGCGATTTCAATTGGTTCTATGGATCGCGTCTGACTGGAATAACGGGCGGCGTGCATTTCAACTATTTCTCCGGAACGTGGAAGAGTGAATTCGCGACCGGCGGCGGCTGGCTCAGGGTCGACAACCTGGCAGTCCCGACCTCCGCGTGGTTTCATTACGCGTTCGTGCGATCCGGCACGACTGTGAGAACGTACATCAACGGGGCCTCGCAGGGGTCCGTTACCGTCGGGACGTCGGCGCTCACTGGAGACACGGGGGCGATCACTCTGTTCAGTAGCGCGACGGCGACCTCCTCTTCATCCAACGGCGTGAATGGATTCGTCGACGATCTCCGTATTACTATCGGGACGGATCGCGGTTACACAGGCTCCACGATCGCCGTGCCTACCGCCGCATTCCCTGACTCATAGTTTGGCATCCCATGACCACGCTCTACTACGCCCTCCAGGACGAGCAGACGATCTACCTGCTCTGCCAGCTCGCGCAGACCGGCTGTCTCGCCTACCTCGTCTACAGGCACCGATGAGGGGGCTGTCGTGACCGCGCCTGTTCCTCGCTGGCGGCCGCCCACGATGCGACGGGCGGCGACGAAGGAGATCGCGCACTACCGGACCGCCGACTGGCAGGCGAAGCGGCAGCGGATCGCGATCCGCGACTCCTACGTCTGTCGCGACTGCGGCCGCGTCGCCTACGGGAAGGCAGGCCACGCCGATCACATCGTCGCCCTCGAGGACGGCGGCCGCGACGACGACGACAACCTCGCCTGGCGGTGCAGCTCGTGCCACGGGAAGAAGACGCGAGCGGAGCAACGGAGGCGAGGCGTTCTATGACTGCCGAACGCGCCGAAAAGGGGGGGTGGGGTCGGCAAGAATTATGCCATTCAACGCATGACCCCACGGCCGCTCTGCGCTAGTTCGTGTCGGGTTTTCGAGAATTGGAGGTCCACTTGGGTTCCCGAGGTCCGATCCCTGACCCCCGGAGCGGCCGATCACAAGCCGGGCGGAACACGCGGGCGAAGAGGCCGGCG
>JBKDUV010000306.1:0-13551 GCA_046339335.1 Planctomycetia bacterium
GGGTGGGCAATCTCGGGCAGGCGCTGCTCGGCTACCGCTGCTTCGGCCGCCAGAACTTCCAGATCGCCGCCGCCTTCGATGCCGATCCGGCCAAGGTGGGGCGGACCATCCAGGGCCTCCGCGTCCAGCCGCTCGCGGAACTGTCCGACACGATTCGTTCCCAGGGTATCCGGCTGGGGATGATCGTGGTGCCCGCCGATCGGGCCCAGGAGGCGGCCGACAGACTCGTCGCCGCCGGCGTCGAAGGAATCGTCAATTTTGCTCCGGTGACGCTCGCGCTGCCTGCCGGCGTGGAAAACGTCGGCGTGGATCTGGCGATCGAACTGGAGCAACTCTCGTTCGCGGTGACCAATCGCCCCGGCAAGGGGCCGCCGTCGGAGTCGGGGTCGGCGGGGTGAGGGAGCATCGGGAGGCAGGAACTTCGGGGCACAGGAGCATCAGGAGCAATAGGGGACTCCTTCGCCCCAAAGACGCGATGCTGTGTGGGGAGGGCGGGTTCGGTATCATGCTGCCGGAGACACCGCGATACCCGGTGGTGTAACGGTAGCACAAGGGATTTTGGTTCCCTTTGTCTAGGTTCGAATCCTAGCCGGGTAATTCGACTGCAATTCGCGAAAAACCGAGCCGCTTGCCCGCACCGGTGGGCTGGTACACTGGTCGGTTTGTTTCCCAGACCATCAGGACGGTCCGCGACGTGCCCAGTTCCCCCAGCGCCAGCAAGACGCAGCAGAAGGCGATCCAGAAGGCCGACACGCTCATCGAGGCCCTGGGCTGGATCCGAAAGTTCCGCGACACGACGACCGTGATCAAACTCGGCGGCAGCGTCGTCGAGCATCCGGACTCCCTCCGGCACCTGCTCATCGACATCGTCTTTCTCTCCACGCTCGGCATGCGGATCGTCGTCGTGCACGGCGGCGGCAAGGCGATCAGCCGGGCGATGGACAAGGCGGGCCTCGAGCCGCGGTTCGTGCAGGGCCGCCGCTACACGGATGCCGCCACGCTGGCGATCGTCGAGAAGGTGCTGGCCACCGATCTCAACCACGAACTCGTGGCCCGGATCGAGGAGTACGGCGGCCGGGCGATGTCGCTCAACTTCCTCTCCACCAACGTGCTCTACGGCGAGAGGCTCACGCTCCCGGGGCCCGATGGCACGCCACTCGACCTCGGGCACGTCGGCGAGGTGACCCGCGTCGATCGGCTGACGATCGACAACCTGACCTATGCCGGCCAGGTGCCCGTGATCCCGTCGATGGCGACGTCGGCGGACGGCGAGAAACTCAACGTCAACGCCGACACCGCGGCCACGGCCGTCGCCGCGGCGATCGGTGCGGAAAAGCTCGTCGTCCTCAGCGACATTCCGGGCGTGCTGCGCGACGTGAACGATCCCGAGAGCCTGATCCATTCGCTCACCGCCGCCGAGGCCAGGCGGCTGATCGCCGACGGCACCATCTCCGCGGGCATGATTCCCAAGATCGAGGGATGCCTGGAGACGCTCGACCGCGGCGTGAGGAAAATCCACATCATCGACGGCCGCATCCGCCACTCCCTCCTGCTCGAAATCTACACCACCAGCGGCGTCGGCACGGAACTGACCCGTGACGACGCCGTCGGTCTTCCGTCGCGGCCGGCGACCGCGGCAGCGGCCCGCTGACACGCCCGGCAGTTTCGCGTCTCCCCACCACAGCGAGCACAGGAATCCCTCATGGCCACCATCGACCAGACGCCCGCCGCCACCGGTGCGAAGACCCAGGCCGTCATCGCCACCTTCGCCCGCTACGTGGTGCCCAACTACCGGCGGTTTCCCGTCTGCCTGGTCCGCGGCGCGGGCTCGCGGGTCTGGGATGCCGAGGGCAACGAATACCTCGATCTGTTTCCCGGCTGGGGCTGCAACCTGCTCGGCCATTGCCCCGGGCCGGTCGTTCGTGCCGTGCAGGAGCAGGTGGCCCGGCTGATCCACGTGCCCAACACCTGGTACACCGAGCCGCAGGGGGAGTGGGCCCGGCTGCTCGCCGAGCGGTCCTTCGGGGGCCAGGCCTTCTTCTGCAATTCAGGCACCGAGGCCAACGAGGCCGCCATCAAGCTCGTCAGGCTCCGCAGCGACGGTCGCAAATACAAGATCGTCACCTTCCGGGGCGGCTTTCATGGCCGCACGATGGGAAGCGTCACGGCGACAGCACAGCCCAAGTACCACGAGGGACTGGGGCCGATGCTGGCGGGCTTCCATTACGTTCCGCACGGCGACCTGGAGGCGGTCGAGCGTGTGATCGACGACCAGACCGGCGCGATCCTCGTCGAGCCCATCCTCGGCGAGGGGGGCGTGGTTCCGGCGCCGCCGGGCTTTCTCCAAGGGCTGCGCCGGATCGCCGACGAACGCGACCTGCTCCTCGTGTTCGACGAGGTGCAGTCGGGCTGCGGCCGGACCGGCCGCTGGTTCGGCTACCAGCATTTCGGCGTCACGCCCGACGTGATCACGCTCGCCAAGAGCCTCTGCGCGGGCATCGCCGGCGGTGCCCTGCTGACGACGGCCGAACTCGCCACGCACCTCCGACCCGGCATGCACGCCGCGACCTTCGGCGGCAATCCCGTCGCCGCCGCCGCGGGCATCGCCGCGGTGCGGATGATCGAGGAGGAGGGGCTGCTCGGCAACGTGGAGCGGGCGGCGGCCGACTTCCGCGGCCGGCTCGAGGCCCTCCAGGCACGCTGCCCCGCAGTCCGTGCCGTCCGCGTCATCGGCATGATGATCGGGATCGAATTGACGATCGACGGCGCCGCGGTCGTGCAGGAGTGCCTCGACCGGCATCTGCTCGTCAACTGCACCCAGGGGCGCGTCATCCGCCTCCTCCCGGCGATGAACATCAGTCCGGCCGAGGTCGCCGAGGGCTGCGACCGGCTCTGTGCGGCGATCGAGGCGGTCGTCGAACGGGCCGCCGGGGGCTGAAGACATGCGGCACATCGTCGTACCCGAGGACCTGACGCCCGCGGAGATCGAGGCGGTGTTCGCCGTCTCCCGTGACCTGCAGGCGAAGCACGAGGCCGGCCGGCGCGACGCCCTGCTTCCCGGCCGCGTGCTGGCCCTCGTCTTCGAGAAGCCGAGCCTGCGCACGCGGGCCAGTTTCGAGGCGGCGATGGCCCACCTCGGTGGCACGAGCCTGTTCCTCGGCGCCGATTCGGGCTTCGCGTCGTCGCGGGAGAGCATCGTCGACTACGGCCGCGTGCTCAGCGAGTATGTCGACGCCATCGTCTGCCGCTCCAAGTCTCATGACACGATCGTCCGGCTCGCGGCCGCCTCCAGCGTGCCCGTCATCAACGGCCTCTCCGACTTCTGCCATCCCTGCCAGGCGCTGGCCGACCTGTACACCCTCCGCGAGCGGGTCGGACGACTGGCCGGGCTGACGCTGGCCTTCGTCGGCGACGGCAACAACATGGCCCGCTCGCTGGCGGTGGTCTGCGGCCTGGTGGGGATGCGGTTCGTGCTCGCGGCGCCGGCGGCCTACCAGTTCGACGACGGCTTCCGGGCCCACCTGCGGACGATCCTTCCCGACGCCGACATCTCCGAAACCACCGATCCGCTGGCCGCCGTCGGCGATGCCGCCGTGGTCTACACCGACGTCTGGACGAGCATGGGACAGGAACAGGAACGGGCGGCGCGGCTGGCGGCGCTGGCTCCCTATCAGGTCAACGAGCGACTGATGGCCGCCGCCTCTCCCGATGCCGTCTTCATGCACTGCCTTCCCGCCCGCCGCGGCGAGGAGGTCACTGACGGCGTCATCGATGGCCCGCAGAGCGTGGTGGTCGAGGAGGCGGCAAACCGGATGCACGTGCAGAAGGGCCTGCTGGCCTGGCTCCTCGGCCATGCCTGACGAACCGGGCCGCGGACACTCGGGCGGACCTGCGGTTCAGGCGATGCCCTCGGCCCGCATCGCCTCCCAGTCGGCGGCGGTGGGCGTGGCCACCGTGCCGAACAGATAGTCACCGATCGGCAGCGCCACGTTGAAGTTGGTGTTCGGATGGCGGTGATGGAGGAAGTGGTGCCGGGCGACGTGCTTGAACGCCCCCCACTTCGCGAACGCCCGGTTCGTCGGCTTGTGCATTTCCAGGTGGATCTGGTTCCAGAGCAGATGAGGCAGTCAGACGATCAACGGGAACATGACCGCGGCCGTGGTCGATACGCATGCCCGCAGCAGGCTGACCGGCACCGACTCGAGCAGGCCTTCCCGAAGATTGAGCCGGATGCCCCGGTCCTTCCCCTCGGGCACCGGATGATCGTGGAATGATCGCCGGTACTGGTTGTGATGCTCGATGGCGTGGCTGGTGAAGATCCGGCGCCGGGCATGGATCGCCCGCCAGGGAAAGTACCGCGGCTGCCGATGCATGAGCCGGCTGTGGACCTGGTGCTCGATCAGGGACATGAGCACGACGAGGACGACGAACCAGCAGACGATCTGGGCGACGAACAACATGACGATGGCTCCGCGTGGCACGAAGCGGCGTTCATGTCGGCAGGTGGCGCCAACCGGCTGCGTCGGATGGCGGATGTGTAGCAGAAGGCCGGGGGCGACGGCAGGCCGATTTCGGACCCGCTGTCCGGCGGGCCTGACAGCGGATCAGGTGCCCGGCCGTTTTTTCCCCCCCGGGCCGATCGGCCGTGGGTGGGCCGGGCGGCCCGCCCCGCGACCGCGGGCAGGCCGCGGCGCTTGGGGGCGCCGAGCCGGCGGTCGGCGTCCCGGAGGCCGACGCGGCTCCTCCTGGAACTCGATCCGCTCGTCGCCCACGGGGGGTGGCGGCAAGAAATGGTGGAGGATCGCCGCCGCCACGTCCCCGGCCGCATGCCCCTCGGCGAGCAGCCGGTCCACCACCCGTGCCGCACGGGGAAAAGGCCCAGAGGCGAGCGTCTAGCGCAGCCGGGCCACCGCCGCGTCGACCTGCCGGCCGGCCACCATGTCGGCGGACGGAACCGGGACGCGTCGAATCGGCGTCCCCGTGAACCGCTCGATCGCCCGCACGGCATGAATCGCCGCGCCGGAGACGAGCGTCACCGCGCGTCCCGAACGTCCCGCCCGGCCCGTCCGGCCGATGCGGTGCACGTAGTCCTCCGCGTCATGCGGCAGATCGTAGTTGACGACCAGCTCGAGGTCGTTCACGTCGATGCCCCGCGCCGCGACGTCCGTGGCGACGAGGAAGCGAAACGCACCCTTCTTGAATCCTTCCATGACCCGCGTCCGTTGGGCCTGAGCGAGACCGCCGTGCAGCCGCTCCGCGGAGCAGCCGCGGCCGGCGAGTGAATCGGCCAGTTCCTCGACCATCCGCTGCGTGTTGCAGAAGATCAGGCCGCTGCGGGCGTCGTGAAAGTCGATGACGCGGCACAAGGCGGCGAACTTCGCCGGATGCCGGACCTCGTGGCACACCTGTTCGACGAGGGGAGGCCCGGCGGCGGGACGCCGGGCGATCGTCACGGTGCGCGGGTCGCGGGAATGCCGGCGGACGAGTGCCTGGACCGGGGCCGAGAACGTGGCCGAGAAGAACACCGTCTGCCGGGTCGCCGGTGCGGCAGCGAACAGCTTCTCGACGTCCTCCTGGAAGCCCATGTCGAGCATCCGATCCGCCTCGTCGAGGATCAGCATGCGGACGGCGGCCAGGTCGAGCGTGCCGCGGGCGAGGTGGTCCGTCAGCCGGCCCGGCGTGCCGACGACGATCTGGCCGCCCCGTTTCAGTTCGGCAAACTGCCGTTCGTAGGAGTCGCCTCCATAGAGCGTCGCCACGCGAATTCCCGGCTTGAATCGACCGAGCTTGCGGGCCTCGGCGCCGATCTGCATCGCCAGCTCCCGAGTCGGGGCGAGCACCAGCACCTGCGTCGCCCGATCGTCCGCCACGACCTTCTCGATCGCGGGAATGCAGAAGGCCGCGGTCTTGCCCGAGCCCGTCTCCGACTGGCCGACCACGTCGTGCCCCGCCATGATCGCCGGGATCGCCGCCGCCTGGATCGGCGCCGCCGCCGCGAAGCCGAGCTGCTCGACGGCCTGGAGCAGGGGCGGCGAGAGGCCGAGCGACGAGAACGGGGGCCCGTCGCCGGCGGTCGGAGCGGTCCCGGCCGCCGGTGGATGGTGCTTGGTCATGGCCGGATCGCTCGGCACTAGAACCGGCGCCCGCCGCGGCCGCCGCCACCTGCTTCGCGGGGCTTGGCCTCGTTGACGGTCAGCGCCCGGCCCCCGAAATCCTTCTCGTGCATGCCGGAGATCGCCCGCTGCGCTGCGTCGTCGGTCTGCATCTCCACGAAGCCGAAGCCCTTGCTGCGACCGGTGTCACGGTCCTGGATGACCTGCGCACTCACGACGGTCCCGAATTCGAGGAACATCTGCTCGAGGGCCTCGCTGGTGACGCTGTAGGCGAGGTTTCCGACATAGAGTTTCTTACCCATGACACGACGCTCCTGAGGATGACCCGGTTGATTTCGGGGTCACGGCGAAAGGGCCAGGAAAATGGCAGCCCGCCAGAGGATGAAGGCGAGCCAAAGGCAACACGGGCGGGAAAAACCCGTCATGCGTCAAGGAGCGTCGTCCGCAGCCAACTCCCGGAGTCTACCCCGGATCGTGTGGCACGCAAATCGACGCCGGCGGCAAGGCCTCGGCCCGTGCAGCGAGACCGTCGCCCATGAGTCGCCAGGATCGCGGCCGCGGCGACTGTCAGGCCCGCGATGCGGTCGAGCGATCAAGGGACGCAGGCCCGGCGCGGTCATCGCACCGCTTCCCGTGCGGATGGCCGCGGGGAGTTCCGCGGCGGGAACACGGGAGCCAAGGACGATCACGATCGCGGGCGAAACCAGGCTCGTCCGGACGTTCATTTCCTGGCGGGGGCGTCCGTCGCCGATCCCTTCTCTTCGAGCATGATCGACGCCGAGTTGATGCAGTACCGCAGTCCCGTCGGCGGAGGGCCGTCGTTGAAGACGTGGCCGAGGTGGGCGCCGCAGCGTCGGCAGGTGACTTCGGTGCGGACGCCGTAGCCGGCGATGCCGGCCAGGGAGCGGTCCTCGTGCTCGGCGATCGCCTTTCCCTTCACGCCGTCGATCGGGGCCGTGAAGCTCGGCCATCCGCAGCCGCTGTGGAACTTCTCCCCGGAGGCGAAGAGCGGCTCGCCGCAGCAGACGCAGCGGTAGGTGCCGGGCGTCTTGGTGTCGGTGTACTTGCCGGTGAAGGCCCGTTCCGTCCCCTTCTTCCGCGTCACCTCGAACTGCAGGGCCGTGAGCCGCTTCTGCCACTCGGCGTCGGTCCGGGGAACTTCCCCGTCTGGAATCCGCCCCTTCGCCGCCGGGTTCTTCTCGGGATCGACCGCTTCACGATCGGGTGCAGACACGGGTTTGGCCCTCTGTTTGGCCGGCGGTGCGGCCGGCGCCTGAGAAAGAAAACACGCGACTGCCACCGGCAGGGCGCACCAAGAGACTGCCGGCCACGAAGAACGAATTCGGGTCATCGATGCTGCTCCTCTGTGCGGATCAGCGGGGCTTGGCCCGCGGGTCGGGCAGGGTCTTCGGTTCGTAGGCATGGCTGCGTTTTCGCACCACTTCGGCCGTGACGATTTTATCAGGAGTCAGGCCGGGCAGCGTCCGGCCCTCGTCGTTCTGGGTCCGAATCAGCCTGGGAAGCACGTCGAAGCCGCTGATCACCCGCCCGAACACGGTGTGCTTGCCGTCGAGGTGCTCCGTGGGGCGAAAGGTGAGGAAGAACTGCGAGCCGCCGGTGTTCGGGCCTGCATGGGCCATGGAAAGGGAGCCGAGGAAGTGCTTGCGGGCGCCCGCCGCCCCGCACTCGCACTCGATCGCGTGCCCCGGACCGCCGCGGCCGGTGCCGGTGGGATCCCCCCCCTGCGCCATGAAGCCGCCGATCACGCGGTGGAACGGCGTGCCGTCGTAGAACTTTTTCTCGACGAGGGCGATGAAGTTGGCGACCGTGTTCGGGGTCTCGTTCTCGAAAAGTTCCACGACGACGTCCCCCGCCGAGGTCGCCAGCTTGACCCGCGGCAGATCGTCGGCCGCGGCCTCCGCCTGCCGCTTCGTCATCTCCGCGGCCACCTTGGGCCGCTCGCGTTCGATCGCCTGCCGCAGGGCGGCGACGTTCTCCTTGCTGCCCGCCTTTTCGGCCTTGGCGAGCCAGGCCTCCGCAACGTCGAGTCGCGAAAGCACCATCGCCGCCGTCGCGGCCATGAGCAGCATGTCGCCATCGGCCGCCCCCGCGCGGTCGAGCCGTTCGGCGATCTCCAGCGTGCGGACGGGGGCATCCCCCTGCAGCGTCCGGGCGAGCACGGCGCCGGTGACCTCGCGGACGTCCTTGTTGCCGGGCTCGACGTCGGCGAGCGCGAAGGCCGTCGCCTCGAGCCGCTCGCTGGCGGCCCGCAGTTTGCCCTCCAGTGGCTGGGCCTTGGCGATGATCGCTTTTTTGTCGGCGTCGGGCTGCTGATACTGCGCCTCCAGTACCGTCAGTTCGCCGAGCAGATCCTTCAACTCCTTGCTGGCGGCCGCGAAGGCCGCCCGGGTCGCGCCGAGATCGGCCTTGACGCCGCCGACGCCGGGGGGCTGAGCGGAGCCGAGCAGTCCGCCGCACGTCGCCACGATGACCGCCGTCGCCGCCGTCCAGCCGGTCGTCGGGATCACCGGCATTCTCCGCGTCGTCATGTCGTGGCCCTCCTCGGTCCGTTACCATAGCACGTTTCCGGTCGTCGCCGTCTCAAGCGCGGTGTCCCGGTCGCAACGTAGCGAAAGTAAGGTCCGTCGATGACCCGATCCGGCCCCCCGTCAGGCCGCCGTCGCACCGCCCGGGGTGCGGCCGCCGACATGGCAGCGTCTGCGGCCAGCCCGCCGCGGATCATCGGCGGTGAACTCCGCGGTCGCCGGCTCGCCTTCGTGCCCGATGGTCCCACGCGGCCGATGACGGATCGCGTTCGCGAGACGGTGTTCGACCTGCTCGGCACCACGGTCCGCGGCGCCGTCGCCCTCGACCTGTTCGCCGGCACCGGGGCCCTCGGCTTCGAGGCCTTGAGCCGCGGCGCCTCCGCCGTCGTCTTCTGCGAGCGGCACTTCCCCACCGCCGCGGTGCTGCGCCGGTCGGCCGCCGCGCTCGACGTGTCCGCGCGGACCGACGTGCGCACCGGTGACGTGCTCCTCTGGGCCCGCCGGATGCCCGTGCTGCCCGTGACTGCACCGTGGATCGTCTTCATCTCGCCGCCGTGGGAGATGTTCGGGGAAACGCCGGGCCGCCGGGCCGATCTCATGGAACTCGTCGCCGCGCTGATGCGTTCTGCGCCCGCCGGCAGCACGCTCGTCGTCGAGTCGGACGTCCCGTTTCCGTCTGCGGCGCTCCCCGCGGGGGACCGCTGGGAAACGCGGCCCGCGCCACCGGCCGTCCTCCACCTGCTCCGTGCCGACCGCTTTCCTGACCCGGTTCCGTCAGGCTGATGCGTCCCCCCGGGGGCTGAAGAAGCCGCAGGTCGGCACGGCGAAGATCGCCAGTGCCAGCCCCCAGAGCGGTTCGCCGGCAAGCATTCCGATCAACGGCCAGACGACGAGGCCGGCCCGGGAGACGCCCCATTGCGTCGCCGTGCACCACAGCCCAGCCTTGTAGCTGATCGCGAACAGGGGGATGGCGTGCGTCACGAGGTCCATCAGCAGTTCGGATCGGGCGTACAGCCCCGTGAGGTCGACGAGCCGCGATTCGCGTCGGGCGGCCATCCACCAGGCGGCCGTTCCGTCCCACCAGACGTCGCCGCGCAGTTGGGCGATCACGGCTGCCGCCGCGATCGCCGCCGCATGCACCTGAATCAGGCCGAGGGCGATTCGGGCCCGAGTCGAACCCGCGGCCGCTGACGGCCGGCCGGTCCACGTCGCGATGCATCGATCGACGGAGAGACAGCGGCCCGCGGGCCCGATCGCCAGGCACCAGAGGAGCACCGCCAGGCAGTCGTCGGCGCCTCCGGCGAGCATCGGGCCACGGTGCATGAGCGAGGCCCAGAGAACGGCGGCCAGGACCGCGGTCACGTTCGTGCACAGTCCGACGATGAGGCAGACGAAGGCCAGCACCGTGCCGCCGAAGAGCACCTGCAGGCCGGGTGCCGTCGTCAGGCGATCGTAGAGCGAAAAGCCCCCCGGAGCCCGCCAGCGGACGCCGCTGGCGACCGGGATCGCCCCCGCGGCGCCGAACCAGTTCGTGAGATCCGCGGCGATGCTCCAGAGCAGGAGCAATCCGAGCGCGGCGGTGAGGATCCGCACCAGCGCCAGCGGCCGCGGGTCGGCGGGCGTGAACCAAAACCGGTTCCAGGCCGCGGCGATGCCGCTGGTCTCGGCCGTGGCGTGGCGAGCATGTCCGTCGCTCATGGAGTTGCACCCGGTCCGGGCACGAGCGGTGCCACCTCGCCCCGCGGCTCTTTCTTGAGCAGTTGCAGGTCGCCGTCGACGCGGCGGATGCGGGCCTCGAAGGCGGTCTCGTCGTCCGGAGTCGACGTCGGCGCCGTCGGTTCCGCGCGGCCGGACCGCAGCACCCGCATGTCGACGTCCGTGCAGCCGAGCCTGGGGAAGCTCCAGGCCGCGACGGCGGCGGCGAGGTCTGCAGCGTCCTCCGCGGTCGTCTTGTCACTGGCGATCGCCCGGGCCAGCCGGCGCCAGCGGGCGGCCCGCTCGCCGCGCAGATCGCCCGGCAGCACGACCACGGAGGTGGCGTTCGCGGCACGACCGTGCGGAACGATTTCGATGCGCTGGTCGGCGTCGTCGGGCTCGCCGTAGGTCAGCGGCTGGGCGAAGCCGAGGTCGAGCCAGGCCGGCACCAGCCACGGGGAGAAGAGCCGCGCCTTCAGCGTGCGGACGAGCCGTGACGTGCCGGCGTCGGAGTTGGCGAGGATCGTGAGCAGCAGGCCGGCGAGGTAGATCACGACCGCGACGCTGACGCATTGCCGCAGCCACGCCGGCCAGCGGAGGGAAGCTTCGCAGGGGCTCGATCGCGGTGGCATGCCGAGGCGCATGAGAGCGGCAAACGGAAGCGGCGCGCGGCGCCGCCCGGACCGCTCAGTCTGCTCGGCGAACCGCTCCATTGCCAGCGGCGTTTCCCCGGCCAGGCCGCGGTGTCGACCTCAGCGTTGACAGCCGGCGGCCGCGGCGATAGTTTCCAGGGCAGTCAAGGCCCGATCCCGGGACCCGCTGGCAGGCATCGCGACCCGCACGCTTCCACGGGGGATTAGCTCAATTGGGAGAGCGTCTGGCTGGCAGCCAGAAGGTCAGGGGTTCGAATCCCCTATCCTCCACTCACTTGATGTCCGCCGCCGTCGCGATTTCGGGAAATGTGGCATGGCGGAACGGAGAATTCGTTCCGCGGGATGAGCTCTGCCTGCCCGTGGGGGACGCCGGGTTCGTGCTCGGCGCGACCGTCACCGAGCAACTCCGCACGTTTCACGGCCGGCTGTTCCTTCCCGACCCGCATGCCGAGCGGCTTGCTGCCTCGCTCGCCGCGGTCGGCATCCGTCCGGCGGTGTCGCCCGCCGAACTCGTCGCGGTCGCCGCCCGCGTGGCGGCGCATAATCACGGGCTGGCACAGGCCGCCGCCGGGGGCGATCCCGGGCCGGACCTGGGCGTCGTGATCTTCGTGACGCCGGGGGATCACCCGGCGCAGCATGCCGGGCGGCCCGGTGAATCGCTGGCCGTCGTCCATTCCTTTCCGCTCGCCTTCGGGGCCTGGGCCAGGGCCTACGGCGACGGCATGGCGCTGCGGACCGTCTCGATCACGCAGGTGCCGGAGACGTGCTGGCCGCTGCACGCCAAGGTTCGCAGCCGCCTCCACTACTTCCTCGCCGATCGCGAGGCCCATGCCGTGGAGCCCGGTGCCCGGGCGCTGCTCGCCCACGCGGATGGACGGATCAGCGAGACGACGACGGCCAACGTGGCCATCGTGCGCCGCGGCATGATCGTCGCCCCCCCCGACGCCGACGCGCTGCCCGGCGTGAGCCTGGCACACGTCGAACGGCTCGCCGCCACGCTGGGCATCGCCTGCCGCCGTGATTCGCTGCGCGCGACCGATCTCGCCGGCGCCGACGAGATCCTCCTCACCAGCACGCCGAGTTGCATCCTTCCGGCGACTCGGTTCGACGGTCGGCCGGTCGGCAGCGGTCGCCCCGGGCCCGTGCTGCAACAGTTGCTCGCCGCCTGGAGTCACGACGTCGGCCTCGACATCGCGGCGCAGGCCCGGTGTCGCGCCGGCATTCGGGGCTGAGAGGCCGCTCATGTCCTGCCGGTCAGCCCGGGAGCGGCGGACCTCCGGCCGGGCTGCCGCGGCCCTGCAGCCGGGTTTCGGTCTCGTTGAAGATCCGCTCGAACTCGGCCCGCGTCCGCGACGTGGTCGCCTGCACGTCCTGCACCAAAAGGTCGGGCTGCGCGTAGCCGAGCAGGTGGGCGAGCTTCCGCTGCTCTTCCGGCGTGGCCGGGAAGTCGTGTCGGGCCGCCGCGTCGAGGAGCCGCAGCCGTCCCTCGATCGCCCGCAGCATGCGGTAGGCCCGCTCCAGGAAGGAGAACCGTTCCGCCGAGAGGTGCCCGGCCTCGTGGAGCAGGCCGAGGCCGCGGAGCGTCTCCGGGGTGCGCAGCCGCGGCTCGCGGCCGCCGTGCACGAGCTGCAGCACCTGCACGATGAACTCGATGTCGACCACGCCCCCCGGGCCGCGCTTGAGGTTGCTCGTCCGGGCGCCCTGCTCCATGCGGTATCGCATCCGGCGGATCGTCGCCACCTCGTCCGCCGTCCACGGGCGGTCGAACGCGGCGGCGGCGAGCGTCGCCTCGAGGCGGGCGACGGCCGCGGCGGGGCCGACGATCGGCCGCGCCTTGACGAGCGCCTGCCGCTCCCAGACGGCGGCCGGTCCGGCGGCGGCGAAGTAGCGGGCGAACTCCCCGAGCGACACGGCGGCGGGCCCGCTGCGGCCGCTCGGCCTGAGCCGTGAATCCATCTCGTAGAGCCGCCCCTGCGGCCCGAAGGCATTGAAGACCCGCATCGTCCGCTGGGCGAGTTCGCCGAAGAAGTGGGCGTTGCTCGTGCCAACCCCGCCGCGCCGCCGGGGGCTCGACTCGCCGTCGTGGTCGTAGAGGAAGACGACGACCACGGCGCTGGCGTCGTTCATCTCGCGGCCGCCGAACTTCCCCATCGCGAGCACGACCGCCGCCGCCGGCCCGCCGTCCGCCGCCCGGGGCTCGCCGAGCCGGTCGGCGAGCCGGTCCCGTTCCCGGGCGACGACGACGCGGACGACCGACTCCGCGATCGCCGACAGGGCGGCGGTGACGCTCTCCGCATCCTGACGGCCGAGGATGTCGCGGACGCCGACCCGCAGCTGCTGCGACGCCTTGAAGGCGTGGAGGATCGGCTCCGCATCGACCGCGTTGCGGCACAGTTCCCCGAGGCTGGCCTCGAGGGCCGCCTGCGTCGGCAGCCGCTCGATCAGCAGGCTGTCGAGCAGCGCGTCGATCCTGCCGGGGGTGCCCACCAGCAGCCGGGCCAGGCACGGGCTCGACGAGCAGAGCTTCACCGTCAGGTCGAGCGC
>JBKDUV010000307.1:0-16156 GCA_046339335.1 Planctomycetia bacterium
GACCACGCCACCGACCCACACACCCGAAGACCGCGGAACGGATCGGGAGGGCGTGTTGAAGTACGGCCAGACCCGCCGGCCCTCCTGCTGGGCGCGTTCCCACTGCATCGAGCCGTAGTTGATCCCCGAGAGGTTGAACGAGCGGAAGGGATTCCGCGGCGAGATCGCCGCGGCCGGCGAGGCCGGCACCGCGACGGCGAGGACGACGGCGGACAGGAGCAGGGGGCGGAGCGTGCGCATGACATGCCTCGAGAGGGAACGTCCGGCGGCCTGGCCGGTGGAGTGTCTACGCCGGCAGGGCGGAGATGGTTCTGCCGGGAAATCGGCACGGCCACTGCCGCTTCGCATCTTCAGCCCGCCGCTCCCACGGGCTCGAACTCCACCGCCGACCCGGCCGGCTTGCGAAGCTCGACCCGGACCGCCGGTTCGGCGCCGGTGCCCGGCGCATCCTTCGCACCGGGAACCTTCACGCGCACCTCGACGGTATGCCGGCCGGCCGGAAGCGTGACCGGCAACTCCGCCCGTGGGCCGGCGACCTCCAGCGGACGACCGTCGACAAACCAGCGGGCATCAGCCGGACCCGCCACCGCGAGCACGAGCGGGCCGGCCTGCGTGACGGTGATCTCACCGAGCAGCGCGACAGCCGCCGGCAGCGGCGGCCGGGAATCGACACCGCTGCCGCCGGCGCCGGGCTCACGCACCGCAGCCGCCGCGTCCGTGACGGGCAGCGATCCGTCGTGGTAGGCGAAGATCGTCCCCTGGGCAGCCGCGGGCACCGACATCGGCTCGGCCGAGACGGCATCGGCCGCGGTCACCCGCCAGCGCTGAATCGTCGGCGTCGTCGGCAGGGCGTAGCGTCCTGGACGGCCGAGCGCGGAAAGGAACGCGACCAGGTCGAGCAGTTCGTCGTGGGTCAGGGACTTCGTCAACCCCTGCGGCATGAGGGAGCGGCCCTCCGCCTCCTCCTCGATCTCCGCGACCGGAATGGTGATCGGCCGCCCCGTCGCGTCTCGGAGATTCACCCGCTCGGCATTCCGGTCGGTGACGATGCCGGTGAACGATTCCCCCTGCGCGGTGACGATCACGCGGGTCACGTACTGCTCCTTGATCGCCTGATTCGGGTCGAGCACGGCGGCGACGAGATATTCGATCGGTGAAATCGATCCAATCGTGGTCAGTTCGGGGCCGATCACGCCCCCCGCCCGGTTGAGTGCATGGCACGTGAAGCAGGTGAGTTCGACGCGGCGGAAGACGCGTTCGCCGCGGACAGCATCCCCGCGGAGAGCCGCATCGGCGGCGAGCAGTCGAATCTCCTCCGCGGTCGGCGGCCCGGCCATGGCCGCCACGCCCGCGGCGGCTCCGAGCGCGCCGGTCAACTCCGGATCGGACCGGCCGACCGCGTCGAGATGCCTGAGCGCCACCTTCGCCGTATCGACGTTCAGGGGCCGTTTGGCCAGCGCCTCGCCCAGCAGCAGCGGACCCTTTTTCAACTGCAGGAAGGCGTCAAGCAGATCACCGATCCGATCGCCCGGCGCGGCCTCGGAGACCGCCGCGGCCGCCGCCGCCGCCGCCGCCTCCGGGGACACCCGCGCATACGCCGCCAGCGCCTGCAGGCGGACACGCATCGAAGGCGACTCGCGGCCAGAGAGTTCGACCAGGAGTTCGCGGCTTGCCGGGTCGTCGAGGGCCGCGAGGTCACGGGCCGCTCCGCGGAGCGTCTCGTCGTCGGTTCGCGGGTCCACCAGCACCCGGCGCAGACTGGCCGTGACCGACGCCAGTTGCCAGGTCGCCGCCAGCCGCCGCAGGGACGCCGCGAGTCGCTCATCGGCCCCGGTGCAGGCGCGTTCCAGCAGCCGCTCGAGCGCGGCGCCCTCCCCCGCCGGCCGCAGCTTGCGGGTGGTCGCCGCGTCGACCAGCGAATCCACGATCTTGACCTTGAGCGGCGTTGGCTGATCCGGTGCGGCGAGAAACGTCTCGAACACGAACGCCAGATCGGCCGCGTGGCCGTGCTGGCAGACGAGTTCGAGGGCAAAGGGCAGCTGGCCTGCCGGGACGCGGTTCGCCCGCAAGCGGTCGATCAGCGGCTTCACGACGACGGCGGGGGTCGTCGGATCGGGCTGCTGCGTCGGCCCGCGGTTCGACGGATCAGCCGCGGACGCCCGTCCGCGGACACGCCCGTCGAGCGTCGCCCAGGTCTCGCGGACCGAGTATTCCAGGTTCTCGTCGAGCGGCAGCGTGACGGCGTCCGCGGCGATCTCCAGGGCACGCACCGCGTCGGCTCCGGTGAAGAAGCTCGCCGCCCGCGTCGTCTCCAAGCGGACCCGCGGATGCGCGTCGTGAATCGTCTTTTGCAGGCGGCCGAGCGGGTCGGCGAGCCGGTCGCGCCACAGGCACAGCACCCGTACCGCTGCCGCGCGGGCCCGCGGCTCGGAAGACGCGAGCACCTCGTCGAGCAGACGCTCGTCCACATCGTCGTGCTGCTGCCGCAGCCAGAGCATCTCCAGCCGCTGGTGCTCGCCGTCGGGCGTGTCGGGACGGAGCGCGGCGAGCCGGGCGTCCGCCGCCGCCCGCACCGCGGCCGCGTCGCGGCCGCGGAGTTCCATCCGCACCCGGCTGCAGGTCCGCTCATCGGGCGCGGCACAGAGCAGCGCGACGAGTTCCGCGACGGGACGGCCGGCGATCCGGGCCGGGGCCGTCAGCGGCCTGCGGGTCGAGTGGACCCGCCAGATCCGCCCGTGGGAGCGGTCGCGGCTCGGGTCACGGATCGAGTGCTGCATGTGGCCAACGAGCGGATTGAACCAGTCGCAGACGTAGACCGCGCCATCGGGGCCGAACTCCAGGTCGACGGGCCGGAAGTTCGGATCACGGGACGAGAGCAGCGGATCCGCGGCCTGCCCGGCGACGGCCGACCCGTCGTCACGCAGCCGGTAGCGGAGCACGCCTTGGAAGCCGATCACGTTGCAAAGCAGATAGTCCCCCTGCATGTCGTCGGGAAAGTTGCCGCTCGAAACCAGTTCGCAGGCCGCCGTCGGCCGCCACTGCTTGGCAAACAACTGCGGCGCCGTCCCGTGCTTGCGCGGATAATCGACGTCGCCCGAGATCGTGGCGCCGAAGTAGTTGAACCCGGTGGAGGCGTCGGCGATGTAACTCTGGCCCCAGCGGTCGAAGACGTGCCCCCACGGATTGGCGAACCGATAGGAGACGAAGACGCCGAACCGGCCGGTCCGCGGCTCGTAACGGTAGACGCCTCCGTCCGCCAGGCGGACCGGGCCGTAGGGCGTCTCCACCTGCGAATGGAGGAACGTCCCCTCCGGCATGTACAACCCGCCCCCCTGGTCCCAGGTGAACGCGGAAATGGCATGGTGGCTGTCGGCGGAGTCGAAGCCGTGCAGGATCAGGTCGCGGCGGTCGGCCCGGTCGTCTCCGTCAGTGTCCTGGAGGAACATCAGGTTGGGCTGCTGGGCGACGTAAGCCCCGCCGTCGCCCAGTTCCAGTCCCGTCGGCAGGTAGAGACCGGCGGCGAACACCGTCCGGCGATCCGCCCGGCCGTCGCCGTCGGTGTCCTCGAGGATCAGAACCTTGTCGTCCGGTGTCTCCCCCGGAACGAGCTGCGGATAGGAGGGCATCGTGCAGACCCAGAGCCGACCGCGGGCGTCGAAGGCGATCTGCACGGGCTTGGCCAGCTCGGGGAAGTCGGCCTCCGAGGCGAACAGGCTGACCGCGAACCCGTCGGCGGTCTGCATCATGGCCAGCGATTCCTCCGCCGTCGTCGGGGGAATCGGCGCGGCGACATTCGTGGGGATCACCGGCAGCATGCCGGTTTCCCGGTCGTCGACCGACGCTGTCACCTGCCGGCCCTGGGCGATGTCCCAGATTCGCCGGTCACGGACCGCGGTCATGGCCCGCAGTTTGCGGAACTCAGGGGGAAAGTTGACGCTGCCGAAGGGGTGACGCCGACCGCCGTAGATGTAGAAACCATTGACCGCCCGCAGGTCGTGAAAGAACGTCCGGTTCTTGTCGTTCACTGCGGCCCGCAACGGCTCGAGGCCGTCCCGCCAACCGTCCCGGTCTGCCTGCGGCTCGAACAACGCCCGGTCGATCAGTTCGGCCACCTGCCGGTCGCCCCAGGCGTTGAGATGGACACCGTTGATCGTCCAGGGCCGCACGGCGTCCTCAAGCGCGCGGCGTGACGGCGTGAACAGGTCCACGAACCGGACGCCATGACGGGCGGCAACCTCGCACATCGCAGCCGTGTACCGCTCCAGGTCTGCGTTGGTGCGGGCGCCGTCGGGAAGGAAGCGGTTCTTCAGGTTCTCATGGGCGATCGGCGAACAGAGCACCACCGTCGGCGGCCGTTTGCCGTTGAAGGCGGTGGTCGTGACCTCGCCGAGCCAGCGGTCGAGGTCGGCGCGAAAACGCGGCAGGCCGGCTTCGCCGGCGAACGACTCGTTGAAGCCGAACATCGCCACGAGCAGGTCCGGGCGGTGGTCGGCGAGGGTATGGCCGTGGGCGACGAAGTTCTGCGACCGGGGCCGGAGGTTGACCTCGTCCGCCGACCAGCCGAGATGGCGCACGGTGAGTTCGTGCCGTGGAAAGCGCTGATGGAGGAGCGTTTCCCAATGGCCAAAGTACTGCATCCGCTCGGCGAGCGTGTTGCCCACGACGACGACCCGCGAATGCGGTGCGACGGCAAGGGGCTCCGGCCGGTCGGCCGCCCGGCCGGAGAGCGCGGCCAGCAGCACGAAGCACGGCACCAGCCGGACCGCCGCGCCCCTCCGCGCGGCGTTTGCGAACGACGGGCATGCGACCCGAGACCGGCGAACGATGCAGTTCATGAGGCACGACGATCGGCGGGGTTGCTCGTCAGCGGGCCACCGGGTCGACGTCCCGTCGTCGCCCTCCCGCCCGCTCCGGCACTCTACCCCAGACGCGGGCGGTTTGCAGGCCCGAGAGCCGGCTGCGACGCAGCCGGAAAGGCCGCCGGGAAACGGGGGCCTGCTCCCGATGAACGCTTCGCGCAGCCACCGCCGCGAGCCCGATCCGTCTCCGGCGGGGGGAGAGATTGCTCTTGGCCGCGCCAAGGGGGGGGTGGTACGGTTTCGTCGGACTGCGGGCGGCGGGGCTGCCCCGGCCGAAGGCGCGGTTTGCAGTGGAGCGGCAACGTACGCCCCTTGCGGACCGCACGTCCGGCAGCCCGCAGGTCGTGCGACATGGACGTTCACGATTTCGAGGCGACAGCGGTGCGTATCCGTATGGAAGCGGACGAGGGACGAAGCAGCGGTGCCCGGCAGCAACGCGACGGCTCTGGGGCCGCCGCGCCTGCAGGCACGCCCCGCCTGCTGATCGACTGCACCCAGACCATGCGGACGCCGGTGACGACCGGGATCCAGCGGGTGGTCCGCAACCTCGTCAAGCACGGCCAGGCGGTGGCTGGAAAGCGCGGCATGGAGCTGGTGCCGATCCGCTTCAACGGCCACGTCTTCGAGCGGGCGACCATGTCCGCGGACGGGGAGTTGCTCGTGCAGAGCTGCTCCGCACAGACCCTGACCCGGAGGATTCTCCTCCGCCTGAAGAAGATATTCATCAACCGTCGGGTCGACCGCCAGCTCAAGCGACTCAGGCAGGTGCTCTTCACCCCGTCGGCAACACCGGCAGGCTTCTCGTTTTTGCCCCACGACATCCTGGTGCTGCCCGATTCGTCCTGGACGGAACAGATCTGGCCGGAAGTCGACCGGGCGCGGAGCGGCGGCCTCGTGGTCGGCGTCCTGCAGCATGATTTCATCCCGATCCGCAATCCGGAACTGGTTCCCGAGCACAGCACGGAAATTTTTCGTCGCTGGATGACGGAGTCGCTGAGCCGGGCCGATTTCGTGCTCGCGGTATCGCACACGATCGCCGCGGAGTGTCGCGAGGAATTGCGGGGACTGCGCCGCCAGCGCGTCGCCGACCAGCGCGTCGGCGTCTGCCCGAACGGCGCCGACTTCAAGCCGGGCCGGGTCCGGGGGGCGGTGCGGTCCGAATTGAAGGCCTTCGTTCGCGGCAATGCCGGCGGTCCGTATTTCACGCTGGGCACGATCGAGCCCCGCAAGAACCAGACGATCGTTCTCGACGCGCTCGATGAGGTGCTGGCAGCCTGCCCGGAGGAACGCTTCCTGATCGCGGGCATCGTCGGCTGGAAAGGGAGCGGAATCGCCCGACGAATCCGCGGCCACGCCCGTTACGGCACGAACCTCATGCTGATCGAGGACCTGAACGACGCCGAGGTGGCGTATGCCTACGAACACGCCAAGGCGGTGGTCTTTCCGTCATTGGCCGAAGGGTTCGGGCTTCCGATCGTCGAGGCGATCGCCCGCGGGACGCGGGTCTTCGCCTCCGGCATCGCCGTCCACCAGGAGGTCGGCTCGGACTTCTGCGTCTACTTCGACCCGACCGACGCCGGACACCTGGCTCGCGTGCTCATCGGCTACTCGAAGCATGGCACGTTCCCGGCGACGTGGCCTCCGCAGGGGTTTCGCCTGCCCACGTGGCAGGCGGCAGCGGAGACCATGGTCGGCGCAGCGGTCAGGAACGCCCGTGACATCCGCCATGCCGCCGGCCGCATCCCGCCAGGCATCGACCACGAGCGGCCGGCACCGGAACGACTCGCTTCGTAGCAGCGGCACGCCCGCAGACCACAGTCCTTTCACCTTCACCACCCCGAGGACGATCAGATGACTTCACGACTCGTCAAGGCGATTCGCCATACCTTCGGCCAGCCGGCGCCGCGGACACCCGCAGCAGGGCCCGCGCGGCGCGAAGGCAACCACGTCTTCGTCCACCACGAGTATTACGGCGACCTGAAACTGCTCGCCAACGACACGGGCATCTCCGGCTGGCTGTTCGACGGGAAAGTCGTCTGGGAGCAGGACATCGTGGAGTTGTTCGCCCGGCATTTTCAGCCTGGCCGGAACGTCGTCGATGCCGGAGCGAACCTCGGCCTGCATTCGATCGCCTTGGCGAAGCTGGCCCGCCGTGGCGAGCATGTCTACGCATTCGAACCTCACCCGGAGATTTTTCCGCTCGCGGAGTACAACTGCAGGGAGTATCCCCAGGTGCGGTGCATCAACAGGGCCGCTTCCGACCGGGCATCGCGGTTCTACATGTCGAGCATTCTCGACTGGGACAATGCCGGCGGCTGCGGGCTCTCTTGCGACGAGCAAAACGGCTCGTACGCCGTCGAATCCGTCTCCATCGATTCGCTCGGGCTGGACAACGTCGGGCTGATGAAGATCGACGTCGAAGGGCATGAACTGGACTGCATCGAGGGCGCCGCGGAGACGATCCGTCGCGACAAGCCGACCCTGATCGTGGAGATCCTGGGGGGGCACTCGCTGAAGACCGCGTCTCCGGAGATCGCGGCGGAAATCAGGACGCGGATCAATGCCATCTGCGCTCGCGGGTACACGGCCGAGGCGGTTTCGTCCCACGATTACCTGTTCCTGCCGACCGCCGCCTGAAGACCATCGCGCCGCGGTCGCGGCCGACGCCCGTGTCGGTGCGACCTCAGCGGCCCAGCAGGGCGGCCGCGGCCCGCCCCGGGTCGGGCCGGGCGAGCAACGATTCGCCGACGAGCAGGGCGTTGATTCCGGCCGCCGCGAGCCGCTCGACGTCGGCCCGCGTGCGAATGCCGCTCTCGGCCACCAGCACAACCTCGTCCGGCACCCGTTCGCGCAGCCGCAGGACGGTATCGAGATCGGTCGTCATCGTTCGCAGGTCGCGGTTGTTGACGCCCACGAGCGTGGCCCCCAGGTCGAGCACGCGGGGCAGATTCCCGGCGTCGTGGAGTTCCACCAGCGGTGTCATGCCGAGGTCGAGGACGGCGCGATACAGGCCGCGCAACTGGCAGTCGTCGAGACACTCGGCGATGAGCAGGACGGCGTCGGCCCCGTGGGCCCGGGCTTCAGCCACCTGGTAGGGATCGATGACGAATTCCTTCCGCAGCACCGGCAGCGGCACGGCGATCCGCGCCGCCTCGAGATCGACGAGGCTGCCGCCGAAGCCAGGGCCGTCGGTGAGGATCGACAGGCAGGCGGCCCCCGCCGCCGCGTAGCCGCGAACGACCTCTTCGACGGTCGCCCCCGGGCGGATCTCTCCGGCGGACGGGCTGCGGCGCTTGAACTCGGCGATCAGCCGGGTAGTTCCCGGAGCGGCGACCGCGGCGAAGAAATCCCGGACCGGCGGAGCGATCGCCAGCCGACCTTCGACCGCGGCCGTCGGCACTCGCCGGCGGGCGGCCTCCACTTCGCGTCGCTTGCGGGCGACGATCTCGTCGAGAATGCTCAAGGCTGGCTCCCGCGGTCGTCCTCACTATACCCCGCAGCACCGGCGCGACCGGGCGGCCTGCCGACGCACCCGGCCACCGTGCCGGCCGGTCATGACGGCTGGAGCGATTTCGCAGCCGGCGGCCGACACCCAGACCGCGATCAGAGGCCGCACGGTGGCATTCCGCACACTAGGTTTGCCCCGGCAGGTGGTCAGGGCGGCCGCCGGGTGCGGAAGGGGCGGAGGCGAGATGTTCGACGCGATTGCCGGCTCGCTGATCGCGATCTGGTTCGTTGCTGGCACGTGGCTGGTGGTGGGTGCGGTCTGCGGCCGCAGGCCGTAGGGGCAGACGGGCGGGATTTCGCCGTTGGGCCGATCGCTTCCGGCTGCTACCCTCCCCCCGTCCCGGAGGCCCGGCTCATGATCCGCTCGCCCGCATGGCGATTCGTGTCCCTCGCATCTGCCTGCGCGCTGGCCGGCAGCGGCTTCGCCGGCGATCCGCAGGCCGCCGACAGCGGCTGCACGATGCGAGTGGAAAGTGACCTCTTCGCCGACGGCGCCAGTGAGCCGGTCGCCCGCAGCCTCACGCTCTTCGAGAACGGCGTCGCCTGGGACTTCCTCGAACTTCCGCCGCGGGAAGGCGCGGCAGCGGCCGAACAGCCGGCGCTCCAACTCGCCGAGATCGTCCTCCACGATCCCGCCCGGCAGCGGGTCGTGGTCATCGATCCGCGGCGCGACCTGAAGACGCAGGTCGAGACGGTCCGTCTGGAGCGGCTCAGCGTCTCGCTGGCACGCTGGGCGCGAACCGCCGACGACCGTCTCGTCCGCTGGGCGGGTGGACCCGACTTCGACGCCGGGCTCACCGAGAACGAGGCATCGCTGGAACTGGTCGGCCCCCGGGTCCGTTACGCGGTGGCCTACGAAGCAGCCCCGTCACCGGAGGCCGCCGGCGCGTACCGCGAGTTCGCCGACACGGCGATCCTGCTCAGGGCGCTGCTCCATCCCGGCGGCATCCCCCCGTTTCCGCGGCTGGCTCTCAATCGCCGACTCGAGGCGGCCGGCGCGATCCCCGCAGAGGTCACGCTGGAGATCGATCGGGGACTGGCCATCCTCCCGGGTGCGAGCCGGATGCGGTGCGTGCATCGCGTGCACCCGCGGCTGCTCGCCGCCGACGGCAAGCGGATTGCGGAGGCGCAGGCCCACGTGGCCGCGGCGACCGCAGTGGACGTCGCCGCCTTCGTCGCCCGCCGCGGCGAGTGACGTGCCCAGGCGTGGAACGGCCGGAAACTGTACCGCTTTCACGGCAGCAGGTGCGATCCGCACAGGCGGTCCGGACGGTTCTGCTTGACGGCCGGACAAGAAAGTCCAGCTGACCGGACGATGTTTCCCCTGGCTCACGTCTTGCCCAACCGGTCGACTCAGGGGCGGTTCCGGGAACGGACGGGAGCGGGGCGCCTGCTCCGGAAGGCGGCCTGCCGCGGCAACCAGGCCGTGGCACGAAGGTTGACACATGTACATATGGCCGCTAACTTCGGCGGATTCACTTCATCCATCAAGAACGGAGGCTCTCGATGCTCGTGCTTTCCAGGAAGCAGAACGAACGGATTCGGGTGGGAGACTCGGTGGTCGTCACGGTGGTGCGGGTCAGTGGCGACAAGGTGCGGATCGGGATCGAGGCGCCGTCCAACGTCCGGGTGCTGCGGGACGAGTTGGAGGACGAGAGCGTGGGCGCTGTCACGCTGGAGCCGACCGCGGACCTGCCGATCCCGCGGTTCTTCGGCTTCGCGGGCTGACGCGGTGGCCCAGCCCAACGCCGCCACCGGGAAGGCCACCGTCCCGGGAGCAACAGGGCCGTCGCAGTCACCTTCGCGCGGGTGGCTGCGACGGCCCGTGCGGCGCAGGGTGTTGCTCGCCGGCGCCGCGCTGGCGTCGGTCGTCGCCCTGCTCGCCCACGTCCCCTCCTTTTATCGCGGTTGTCGTCCAGGAGACGACGCCGCCGGCCGGCGAATGATTTCGAAGGCCGCGGCGGTCGGTTCGTCGATCGGCAGACCGGGTCGGTGGGCGACGGCCGTGACCGAGGCGGAGATCAACAGCTGGCTGCGGACCGACCTGCCCCGCAACCACGCCGGTCTGCTCCCGTCCGGCATCTCGCAGCCTCGGGTGGCCCTCGGAGATGACGTCGTTCGCGTCGGTGCCCGGGTGGGCTGGGGGCCGGTCGCCGCTGTGGCATCCGTGACGCTGAAACTCGCGCCGCTCGACGCCGGCCGGCTGCGGGCCGACGTGACCGCCGTGCGGCTGGGAGGACTGCCACTGCCCTCCGGCCCGCTCGTCCACCGGCTGGCCGGCTGGGCCGACTCGCTCGGCGTCCCGAACGAACTGCAACGTGTGGATGGCAGGACCGCAATTGTGGTCTACATTTCACGGGCTGGAGAGGCGGCCGGGAAGACTCACCGTCTCGACGCGCTCGACATCCGGAACGGCGAGCTGCTCTTCGCGGGCGAGACGCTCGCCGCGCCGGGGGCGCGGCGATAGTCACCCCGCGGACGGCCGGCGGGGAAGTGCGGGCACGTGGCGGACGCAGGAGGCGGCGGCGACATGGCGCGGATCAGATTTCTCGGGGCGGCAAGCGTGGTGTCGGGATCGCGGCACCTCGTCGAAGGTGACGACGCACGGGTGCTCGTCGACTGCGGGCTCTTCCAAGGGGAAAAAGAACTCCGCGAGCGGAATTGGGACCGGTTCGCCGTTCCTCCCGACTCGATCGACGCCGTCGTGCTCACCCACGGCCACATCGACCATTCCGGCTGGCTGCCCCGCCTCGTGCGCGACGGGTTCCGGGGCGCCATCTGGACGTCACCGGCGACCGCCGACCTGCTCGGCATCCTGCTCTACGACTCCGCCAAGTGCCAGGCGGAGGACGCCGAATACGCCAACCGGAAGGGTTACGCCAAGCACCGTCCCGCCCTGCCGCTCTACGACGAGCGCGACGTGGACCGTGCCCTGCGACTGGTGCGCACGGTGCCGCGCGAGGCGTGGTTCGAGCCCGGCCGCGGGTTTCGCTGCCGGCTTCACGAGGCGGGGCACATGCTCGGGAGTTCGTTCGTGGAAATGGAAGTCGCGACGCCGGCCGGCCCGCCGCAGCGGATCGTCTTCTCCGGCGACGTTGGCCGGTTCGATGCACCGCTGTACAAGGATCCGGTTGGCCCGCCTCCCTGCGACTACCTGCTCTGCGAGAGCACCTACGGTGACCGCGACCACACGCCGAGCCGGCCGCTCGACGAGCTCGAGGCGGTCACGAAGGAGGCGATCGCCCGCGGCGGCATGATGCTCGTGGCATCGTTCGCCATTGGCCGCTGTCAGCAGTTGGTCTACCTGCTGCGGACGCTGATGGCAGCCGGCCGGCTCCCCGAGGTGCCGGTGTGGGTCGATTCGCCGATGGCGGTCGACGCCATGGAGGTGTTCCGCAGGCACGGAACGGAGCACGACTTCAGCGAGTCGAAGATGCAAGGCGTGGCGGAGTCGCTCGCCAGCCCATTCGTGCGGATGGCGAAGACGGCCAACGAGTCGAGGGCGATCAACAGCCATGCCGGCCCCGGAATCATCATCGCCTCCAGCGGCATGATGAACGGGGGCCGCATCCTCCACCACCTGTCGCGCCGGCTCCCCGACCCGAAGACGACCGTACTCGTGGCCGGCTTCCAGGCCGCGGGCACCCGCGGCCGCAGCCTCGTGGACGGGGCCCGGTTCCTCAGGATTCATGGCCGTGACATCCCCGTCAAGGCGGCCGTCCGCCGCGTCGACGCCCTCTCCGGGCACGCTGACCGCAGCGAGATCGGCCGCTGGCTCGCCGACCTGCCGGCGCCGAAGCGGACGTTCCTGATCCATGGCGAGCCGCCGGCCGCCAACGGCATGGCCGAGTTCCTGCGGACGACCCGCGGCTGGACCGTGCAGGTGCCGAAGATCGGCGACGCGTTCGAACTGGAAACCTGACCCGTCCCACCCCGTCGAGGACACCACGATGGCGAAGAAACCACGACCCGCTTCCCCCGGCGCCGGCCAGCCGGCCGCGGCGGAGCCGAAGCCGAAGGCCTGCAGCATCCTTCCCGACACCGTGCTCGGCGACGACGTGGCTCTCGTCGCCGAGAACATGGAGCGGATCCTGTCGTCGCCAAGCTACGCCCTGGCGATGGAAGATCCGGCGCTGCTCCAAAAGGTCGAGATGCGCGGCGTCCGCATGCTGCTCGAACTCGGCAAACCGGAACTCGCCCTCCTGGCCGACAACATCGTCTCCACGGTCATCGTCTTTGGCGGGACGCAGATCGTCGAGCGTGGGGCGGCCACCCGCCGGCTCTCCGAGGCCCGTCGCGCCGCCGATGCCATGCCGCACGACAAGCGTCTCGCCCGCGAGGTGGAACGGAGCCGGCGGCTCCTCGACTTCAGCCGCTTTTACGACGAGGCCCGCGAGTTCGCCCGCATCGTGTCGATCGACAACCAGTGCGACGACAAGCGCGACTACGTCGTCGTCACCGGCGGTGGTCCGGGGATCATGGAGGCCGCCAACCGCGGCGCCTTCGACGTCGGCTGCAAGTCGATCGGGCTGAACATCAAGCTTCCCGCCGAACAGCAGCCGAACCCGTTCATCACGCCGGAACTGTGCTTCCAGTTCAAGTACTTCGCCCTGCGGAAGTTTCACTTCATCCTCCGGGCGGCGGCGGTCGTGCTCTTTCCCGGGGGCTTCGGCACGCTCGACGAGATGTTCGAGACGCTCACCCTCCGGCAGACGCACCGCATGCAGCCCGTGCCGATCATCCTTTACGGCCGCGATTACTGGTCGAAGGTGGTCGACTTCCAGCATCTCGCCGACTGCGGCGTGATCGCCGATGCCCACCTCGACCTGTTCAGCTACGCCGAGACGCCGCTCGAGGCCTGGGAGCAGATCCTCGCCTTTCACGCCCGGCCGCATCCGGCCTGACGCCGCGCCGGCACGCATCCCGAGGCGGCACATGCCAGACCACTCCTCCACGCCCGATCCCGTCCCCGGCGCCGCGGCGCCGACCGGCCAGGTGGCGCTGGTGCTCGGCGGCACGGGCAGGCTGGGCGCGGCCCTGGTCCGCGGCCTCGCCGGTCGCGGCCATTCGCTGGCGATCCACGGCCATCGCGGCCTGGCGGCCGCCCGCACCACTGCCGAGTCGCTCACGGCGGCCGGCCTGCCGAGCCTCGCCGTGACGGCGAACCTGCGCGACGAGGGGGCGACCCGCACCGCCGTGCACCGCGTCGCCGACCACTTCGGCCGGATCGACATCCTCGTGAACTGCGCGGTGATGCAGCGTCCGGTGTCGCTCGACGACCTCGCGGCCGACGACCTGCAGGCGCACTACGACGTCAATGTCGTCGCCCCCTGCGTGGCGGCGTTGGAGGCGGGCCGGCTGATGACGCGACAGGCGGACGGCGGCACGATCCTGCTGGTGGCCGCCGCCGGCTCCGGACGGGTGCCGCCCGGTGCCACGGCGGCCTTCGCCAGCCAGGCCGCCGTGCCGGCCCTGGCCCGGGCGCTGGCTGCCGAGTACGCGGCGATCGGTGCCGCGATCCGGGTGAACTGCGTCCTCTGGACCGCGGCGGCCGAGGGGGACAAGGAGCCGACGCCGGCCATCGACGCGGTGGCCCGCGCGATCGTCGCGATCGTCGAGAACCGCAGCCTGTCGGGAAGCTGCCTGACGCTGTGACGCCTTGCGGGCCGCAGCGTTATGCGCGGCTCGGCCGGCGAGCAGAGCCTCGGCTCACTCATCGCCCTTGCCACCGAGCAACCGTCCGAGACACGCCGTGGCCTGCCTGGCCTGGCCGAATGCCGTATCGGCGTCCTCGGTGTCGTACTCGTCGGTCGGAATGAAGTCGATGTCGCCGTAGAAGCTGAACTCCCGCTCCTTTCGGAGTGCCTTCGATGCCTCGGCCAGCAACTCCAGTTCGGCGATGCTCACGTCCGGAAATCGCCCCGCGAACCGTAGGAGCAGATCGCCCACGTCATGGATCTTCGGGGGGTCGATGCCGGCCCAGCGCAGCATTCCCTTGAGCGCCAGTTCGACCACCTCCTGGCTTTCCCAAACCACGTCGGAGAAGGCACGCCGCGCGTGCAGCACCTCGTGGGCCGCAATGCGGTCGCAGCACTTGCGATGGTACCCTGCCGCCAGGTCGTTGGTCGTCATAGCTCGACGACCTCCCCCGCACGGAAGTCGGGCTTGTAATCCCAGAACCCGCCCCCCTTGAAGGGCACCCGCCGCGCCCCGAGCGCCCGCATCCGCGCCTGCAAGCCGGCGAGGAACGACTCCAGCGTCCCGCCCCGATCGACGAGTATCAGGCGCCACAGCGTCATGTCGAGATACAGGGGGCTGCCGGCGGCCAATTCCGGCCCGGTCTTGAAAACCGGGGAGAGCTCAATCTCCGGCCCCTCGTCGGACCAGTAGCGGCACCGAACCTCACGCGTCGCGTCGATCACGGGGCGAAACTCTCGCATCCTCTTCATCCGGCTCGGCGGCAGCGGCCCGGCGACGACCAGCACGTCGAGGTCGGATGCGGGCGTGGCGGCGGCCCGGGCCCACGATCCGAAGATGGCAACCGCGACGAGCCGTGCGCCATACGTGGCGACGGTCGCCTCGCGCAGCGCTGCAAAAAGGTCGTCGGGCTCGTGCATGACCATGATGACGATTCTATCACCTCGCCGTGACCGCGGGCGTCAGGGACGCTGGAGTGGCAGGCGGATCGTGAACGTCGTGCCGACATGCGGCTCGCTCTCCACGCCGATCGTGCCGGCGTGGGCCTGGACGATGTGCTTGACGATCGCCAGCCCGAGGCCGGTGCCCCCCTGGGCGCGGCTGCGGGCCTTGTCCACCCGGTAGAACCGCTCGAAAAGCCGGGGCAAGTGCTCGGCGCCGATGCCGCAGCCCTGGTCGCGGACGCGGATCGAGAGGCCGACCGGATGCCCGGCGCCGGCCGGTTCCCGCGTCGCCGCCAGCCAGATCGTCTTGCCACGATCGCTGTACTTGATCGCGTTGTCAACGAGGTTGATGAGCGCCTGTTCGAGCAGCGGCGGATTCACCTCCGCCACGAGGTCTTCAGGGCATGCGCACTCCACGGTGATGCCACGTTCGGACGCCCGCGGCTCGCAGTCGGCGGCGGCGGCAGCGAGAAGGTCGGCGATCGTCGCCTCCTCCAGCGGCAGGTTGCCCGCCCCCTCGCGCTGCTCGATTCGCGACAGGGCGAGCAGATCCTCGATGATCGCCGCCAGCCGATCGGACTGGCGGGCGATGATCCCGAGGAAGCGGCGGTTCGCCTCCGGGTCGTCGGCGGCGCCGTCGAGCAGCGTCTCGACGAACCCCTTGATCGAGGCGATCGGCGTCTTCAGTTCGTGTGACACGTTGGCCACGAAGTCGCGCCGCACGTGCTCCAGCCGCTGCACGTCGGTGACGTCGTTGAGAACGATCACCGCCCCCCCTTCCCCCGAAGCGTCGCGGAGCGCCGTGCCGCGCAGGCGGATCGTCCGCTCGCGTGCCCCGTGGAGGACGAGGTCATCTTCCACTGGCTCGCGGCAGTCGATGGCCCGGAGCGCGAACCGACGCAGGTCGGGGTTCCGCACGACTTCCTGCAGCGATCGGCGGGCGACGTTTTCCAGGTCGAGCCCGAGGAGGTCGGCCGCGGCTCGGTTGATCCCCACGATCCGCTGCCGGGCGTCGATCGCCAGCACCCCCTCGATCATGCTCCCCAGCACGGCCTCCTGCTGCGTGCCCTGGCGGCCGATCGTGATGCCGCGCTCCACGAGCTGCTCGCGCAGCCCGACGAGCGCCGTCGCGAGGTCGGCCAGTTCGGC
>JBKDUV010000308.1:0-22050 GCA_046339335.1 Planctomycetia bacterium
GACTACCTGCTGGCCGAGCAGATCCTCGCGGATGTCGAGGACGTGCCCCTTGGGGCAGGGAATGCGGTAGGTGATCGGAGCTCCGGCATCCGTCTCGAGGCCGCCCTCAGCGTCGTCGCCGTCAGCCGGCCCGTCGTCAGCCGGCCACGCCGCCGGGGCCGATTCAGCTGCCGGCTCCTCCTCTTCGTCCCCAGGCAGTCGGAAGCGCCGCCGACGCGGCCGCCCGTCGTCGGGAATGTCGATCTCGATGCTCTTCACGCGTCCCTGGCAGAGCGGACAGACCGTTCGTCCGTCCTCTACCACGGGAGCGCCGCGGTAGCCACAGATGCAGGAGATCGTGTCGGTCATGACGGTATGGTAGCAAACCCGGGGGTACCGGCCGCGCCGGGGGGCGTCAGGCGGCCCGCTGCTGGGCCACCGCCCGCTTCCGCACCGTCCCGTGCTCGACCTCGAGGATCGAGTCGGCGAGGGCGAGCGTGCTCGCCCGGTGGGTGATCATGATCACGGTCCGGTTCTCGACGTAGGCGGCGAGCGCCTCGTGGATGAGCCGCTCGCTCTCCACGTCGATCTGGCTGGTCGCCTCGTCGAGGACGAGGATCTCGGCATCGCGGAGGAACGCCCGGGCGAGGGCGATCCGCTGCCGCTGGCCGCCGGAGAGCCGGAACCCGTTGGGCCCGACCATCGTCCGGTAGCCCTCGGGGAAGTCGGCGATGAACTCGTGGGCGTGTGCCTTGCGGGCCGCCGCCTCGATCTCCTCGTCGCTGGCGTCCCAGCGGCCGTACCGGATGTTGAAGTGGATCGACTCGTTGAACAGCTCCGTCTGCTGCGTGACGATCGCGATCCGCCGGCGCAGGTCGTGGAGGGAGAGTTCGGTGAGCGGCACGCCGTCGAGGAGCACGCGGCCCGCGGTGGGGTCGTAGAACCTGCAGATCAGGTTCACCAGCGTGCTCTTGCCGCCGCCGTTGGGGCCGACGATCGCCACCCGCTCGCCGAAGGCGACCGCCACGTCGACGTCGCGGAGCACGGTGTCGATGCCGTCGTAGCTGAACGAGACCCCGTCGAGGCGGATCTCGCGGTGCGGCGAGGGGAGCGTCCGCGGCTGCGGCGACTCGACGAGCTTGGAGGGGGTGTCGAGAAGGGGATAGAGCCCCTGCGCGCCGACGATCCCCATGTTGAACCCGGTGATCACTCCCGACAGCTTGCGGACCGGATCACTGGCCCCGATCAGGAGCCCGAAGAACACCATGATCCCCGACGGGGTCATCGGCTGGTCGGTCATCGTGATGCCGAAGATCCGCGTCTCCTTGTTGATGACCAGCCACGCCCCCACGACGATCGACGTCGCCACCATGCCGATGCCGAGGATCTCCGTGATCGGGTTGGCGAGCGCGTTGTAGAAGGTGTGCCGCATGCCGACCCGCATCATGTCGCGGGTGCAGTCGCGAAACCGCTGCCGCTCGAAGGCCTCCATCGTGTAGGCCTGCACCGTGAGGACGTTGTTGAGGGCCTCGAGGAGCACGTGATGGAAGCCCCGGGAGCGGGCGAGGATGTTCTTGGAGACGCCGCGCATGCGGCGATTGAGCCAGACCATCAGGAAGCCGACGACCGGGGCCAGCGTGAGGCAGGCCAGCGTCAGCCGCCACGAGACCACGAACGCCCCCCCCAGGCAGCCGATGATCTTCAGCGGCTCGGTGATCGCGCCGCCGTACACGGTGGTGATGCCGCTGGCGAGCATTTCGGAGGTGTGCGTGACCTGGGCCATGAAGCCCGCCGATCCCTGGCGCATGAACTGCGCCCGATCGAGCTCCAGCGCCTTGTCGAAGATCTTGGCGCGGATGGTGCGGGTGATCTCCATCGCCACCCAACTGACGAGCATCGTGCTGGTGAGCAGGAGCAGGTGCTTGAGGATGGTGCTGACGACGACGAAGGCCACGACCACGAGCACGGTCTTGAAGGGGTCGAGCGGCAGCAGCCGGTCGAGCCACGGCCCGAGCGACTCGCCCCAGGTGACGGATCGCCCGTCGACCTTCTCCCGCTCGGCCAGGTATGCGATCCGGTTCCGTGCCTGACTGCGTTCATCCGGGCCGAGTTCATCCGCCCCGGCGATCCGCGTCTCGAGGATCTTTCTCTCGTCGCCGGCAGCCTCGATCCGCCCCCGGGCTGCGTCCACCTCGCGACGATTCCATTCCTGGAGCGATTCCCCCTTCAGCGTGACCTCGATGATCGGGTGCAGGGCCGCGATGTTGGCGCTCCACAGTGCGGCGACGGCCGCGGAGCAGAGCATGGCGGCGGCCAGCAGCGGCCAATTCTTGGCCGCTTCGCGGAGGGCGCGCAGGAAATAATGCATGGGCAGGCGTGTCCTGGGATGCCGCGTGACGCGCGGAGACCCGGTAAGGAATCGGCTCCGAGGGACGGATGGCCCACCGCGCGGCCGGCGGAGACGGCCCGGGCAGGATGCGCGGGAGTGGGCAGGCTGGGCGGAATCGCCCGGCCCGCCTTCCCGTGCGGGCGGGGAGGGTAGTGACACTGCACCGTCGGTTCAAGGGCGGGTTTGCGGCGGAAAACCGGGCTGCCAACGGCTGGTCTTCAGCCCCGGGCCGTTCCCAGCCGCAGTTCGGCCGCCAGGAGGGTGTTTGCCAGCAGCATCGCCACGGTCAGCGGGCCGACGCCTCCCGGCACCGGGCTGATCCAGCCGGCCACGCCCCGCGCCGCGTCGAAGTCGACGTCGCCGACGAGCCGGCCGGCGACGCGGTTGATCCCCACGTCGACGACCGCGGCGCCGGGCTTCACCATCTCGGCCGTGATCAGGCCCGGCTTGCCGACCGCCGCCACGAGGATGTCCGCCTGCCGGGGGATCGCCGCCAGGTCCTGCGAGCGGCTGTGGGCGAGCGTCACGGTGGCGTCACCGCCCCGCCCCTTCCCGGCGAGGAGCAGGGCGAGCGGCTTGCCCACGATGTCGCTGCGGCCGACGATCACCGCGTGACGGCCCGCCGTCTCGATCGCGGCGTCGATCAGCATCCGCTGCACGCCGGCCGCCGTGCAGGGAACGAACCGGGGCCGGCCCTGGGAGAGGAGCCCGGCGTTCTCCGGGTGGAAGCCGTCCACGTCGCGGTCGGGGGGCACCGCGTCGAGAACCTTGATCGAGTCGACGTGGGGGGGAAGCGGCAGTTGCACGAGGATTCCGTCGGCCGGCCCAGACTCCTCCGCGGCCAGCGACCGCACCAGGGCCACGAGCTCGTCGGTCGTCGCCGTCACCGGCACCGGCAGCACCTCGGCGTCGATGCCGACGCGGGCCGCGGCGGCCGCCTTGCTCTTCACGTACGAGGCACTGGCGGCCTGTTCGCCCACCAGGACGACGACGAGCCGCGGCTTGCGGGCGAACATGGTGGCGAAGGTCTCGACTTCCGCCCGCAGGTCGGCTTCGATCCGCGCCGCCAGCGCCCGGCCGTCGAGGATCGTGGCCGGGCTCATGTCGGTACCTCCCGTTTCGTCTCTTCGAGGTAGAGAATCCGCAGCTGGTGCTGCATCTCCTCGAGGAGATTCCGCTCCTCGGCCGTCAGGTTGCCCTGCGTCTTTCCCTCCAGCATCGCCAGCGTGTCGATGAAGTGCTTGGCTGTGGCGACGTTCTTCAGCGCCTTGTTGGTGATCGGGTTCGGAATCCGGCCGAATGCCATCAGCGCCTGCGTGAACAGGGTGTGGACGAGGAACTCGAACGTGGCCGGGGGCGTGCGCACGGGGTTCGCGGCATGCAGGTCGGTGTCGGGGGACGGGTCGTCGCTCATGGGGACTCCAGGGGTTCTGTGTCGTGGGTTCCGTGCCGTGGGTCGTGCCGAGTGACTGTTGTAGCGACGCGCCGCCGGGTCGGCAGCCGTTTCCTCGCTGGGATATTTCGCCGCGACCGGGGATGGCGGTGCATTCCTTGGATGGTAAAGGCGAAATCTCCCACGCTCGTCAAGCGGCTGCCGACCCGGCTCCGGGGCAGACACGATCATCTTTCGAGCATTGGAAGGCCCCGCTCGGGTGAAGCAGCCGACACAGGCCCTTTCACTGGGGGTTTATGGATGGTAGAGGCGAAATCTCCCACGCTCGTCAATCGGCTGCCGACCCGGCTCCGGGCAGACACGATCATCTATCTTTCGAGCATTGGGCGGTCGCTCTCGCACCGCGGGGCACGATTCATGGCCGTGTCGGCGTTCAGGTCTCTGTGACCCAGGCGCTGCCGGCGTGCCGCTCCACCGCGGCGGCCACCAGGCCCTTGAACAGCGGATGGGCGGCGGTCGGCTTGCTCTTGAACTCGGGATGAAACTGCACGGCCACGAACCAGGGGTGGTCGGCCAGTTCCACGATCTCCGCGAGCGAACCGTCCGGGTTCGTGCCGGTGACGACGAGGCCGGCCCGCTCCAACGCCACCCGATACCGGGAGTTGAATTCGTAGCGGTGCCGGTGCCGCTCCGAGATCCGCAGGCTGCCGTAGGCGGCAGCGGCCCGCGAGCCCTCCAGGAGCAGGGCCGGCTGCGCACCGAGCCGCATCGTCCCCCCCTTGTCCACCACGGCGTGCTGCTCGTCCATCAGGCAGATCACCGGGTGGGGCGTGTTGCGGGCGAACTCCGTGGAGTGCGCCCCCTCCAGGCCCGCCAGGTTGCGGGCCACGTCGATCACCGCGCACTGCATGCCCAGGCAGATGCCCAGGAACGGCAGGCGGCGCTCGCGGGCGAAGCGGATCGCCTCCACCTTCCCCTCGATGCCGCGCTCGCCGAAGCCCCCCGGCACGAGCAGCCCGTCAAACCCGGCGAGGAGCCGCTCCGCCCCCTCGCGTTCGATGTCCTCGCTCTTGATCGGCTGGACGCGAACCTGCGTGCGGCAAGCGATGCCGCCATGGTCGAGGGCCTCGTAGATGCTCTTGTAGGCGTCGCGGTGCTCGGCGTACTTGCCCACCAGGGCGATCGACACCTCGTGCTCCGGGTTCCGGAGCCGGTGGAGGATGTCGTGCCACTCCTCGAGATCGGCGGCCGGGGCCTGGATGCCGAAGCGGCGCAGGATGATCTCGTCGATGCGGTTGGACTGCAGCGACAGCGGCACCTCGTAGATCGAGAAGTCCTTGTCCCGCTCCTCGATCACGGCGTCGAGCGGCACGTTGCAAAACAGCGCGATCTTCTCCCGCTCCGAGACGTCGAGGCCGCGCTCGGTGCGGCAGACGAGGATGTCGGGCTGGATGCCGATCTGCCGCAGCAGGCCCACCGAGTGCTGCGTGGGCTTCGTCTTCAGCTCGCCGGCCGCCTTCAGATAGGGGACCAGCGTGAGGTGGATGAAGATGCAGTTCTCGCGGCCCACCTCCAGCGGGATCTGCCGGATCGCCTCCAGGAAGGGGAGGCTCTCGATGTCGCCGACGGTGCCGCCGATTTCCGTGATCACCACGTCGGTGTGGGCGTCGGCGAGCTGCTTCACCACCTCCTTGATCTCGTTGGTGATGTGGGGAATGACCTGCACGGTCTTGCCGAGAAACTCGCCGCGCCGCTCCTTGTTGATCACCGACAGGTAGATCTGGCCGGTCGTATAGTTGCTCTGCCGGGTGAGCTCCGTCGAGGTGAACCGCTCGTAATGGCCGAGATCGAGGTCGGTCTCGCTGCCGTCGTCGAGGACGTAGACCTCACCGTGCTGGTACGGGCTCATCGTGCCCGGGTCGACGTTGATGTACGGATCGAGCTTCTGCATCCGCACCCGCAGGCCGCGGGCCTCGAGCAGCATTCCGATCGACGCCGAGGTGAGTCCCTTGCCCAGCGAGCTGACGACGCCCCCGGTCACGAACACATGCTTGGTCACGGTGCGAGCTCCTTCCCGTCCGCCGGCCGTCACGGCCGTCAGCCCGGCCGTTTCCGTCGGGATTGAACCAGCGGCACCGACGCCGGTCAAACCCCGTCCCTGTTCCGGCCCCGGCGGCCGGGTCGGCGGTTTCCTTCCCCGGCGCGTGGTGTAGAGTTTGGAACATGCACTCGCCCGTCGCCACCGCGCCCGCCAGCGGCACCCAGCCGACCTCGAACCTGCGGATCCGCAGCCTGGAGCCGCTCGTTCCGCCGGCCCGGCTCTGCGCCCTCCTGCCGCTCGATGCCGCCGCGACGCGGACGATCGTCGACGGTCGCCGGGCCGTGGAGCGGATCCTCGCCGGCGATGATCCGCGGCTCCTCGCCGTCGTGGGGCCGTGCTCGATCCACGACCTGGACGGTGCCCGCGACTACGCGCGACGGCTGCAGCGCCTCGCCGGCCGGGTCGGCGACCGGCTGCTGGTCGTGATGCGGGTGTATTTCGAGAAGCCGCGGACGACGGTCGGGTGGAAGGGGCTGATCAACGACCCGCACCTCGACGACACGTTCGACGTCGCCACCGGGCTGCGGCTGGCCCGCAACCTGCTCATCGAGATCGCCCAGCTCGGCCTCCCCACGGCCACCGAGTTCCTGGAGCCGATCACGCCGCAGTACATCGCCGACACGATCGTCCTCGGCGCCATCGGCGCCCGCACCACCGAGAGCCCGACCCACCGGCAGATGGCCAGCGGCCTGTCGATGCCGGTGGGCTTCAAGAACTCGACCGACGGCTCGCTGCAGGCCGCCATCGACGCCATGCAGGCGGCCCGCACGCCCCACAGCTTTCTCGGCATCGACAACGACGGCGGCACCTGCGTGGTCTCGACGACCGGCACCCCGTGGGGCGTGCTCATGCTTCGCGGCGGGCGGAGCGGATCGAACTACTCCCCCGACGTGCTTCACGAGGCCCGGCAGCGGCTGGAGGCGGCCGGCATCCCCGCCCGGATCGTCGTCGACTGCAGCCATGCCAACTCGGGAAAGGATCACCGGCGGCAGTCGATCGTCTGGCGGGACGTGCTCGAGCAACGGATCGCGGGGGACCGGTCGATCATGGGCATGATGCTCGAAAGCAACATCAACCCGGGCAGCCAGCCGCCGCAGCGGGACCGGGCCCTGCTCGCCTACGGCGTGTCGATCACCGACGGCTGCATCGGCTGGGACGAGACCGAGGAACTGCTCCTCGAGGCGCACCGCCGGCTGGCGTGACCGGCGGCGGCAACGGGCGTTTTTGGGGTCGACCGGGCAAGGCCGGCAGGCTACGATCCCGCCCCGTTTCCCTCCTCTCGCGAAAGGATTCGCCATGCGGGCTGCCAGCCGTCCCTCCGTCGTCCTGTCAGTCGCCTGTGCCGTGGCGTTCGCCGCGGCCGACCTCGCCGCCCAGCAGTTTCAGCCGGCGTCGCAGCCGCTGCCCGGCGCGGCGCCACAGCCGCTGCCCAACGCTTCATGGCAGCCGCAACCGATCTACCTGCAGCCGGCGGCCCAGGTCGCACCAGGCCAGGGCGCGGCCGAACTGGAGACGGTCGCCAAGGCGCGGCAGACGCTCGACGAGTTCGCCAAGCTGACGATCGACTCGATCCCGCCCGCGATGCTCAACAACGCCGAGGGAATCGCGATCTTCCCCGGGATGGTCAAGGGGGGCTTCATCCTCGGGGTCAATTTCGGCAGGGGCGTGCTCCTCGTCCGCAAGGCCGACCGCACCTGGTCCGCGCCGGTGATGGCGACGATGGGGGGCGGGAGCATCGGCTTCCAGGCGGGCGTGCAGTCGGCCGACATCGTGCTCGTGTTCGCCACGCCGAAGAGCCTGCAGGGCATTCTCACGGGCCAGAAGGTGACGCTCGGCGCCGATGCGGCGCTGGCGGTCGGTCCGGTGGGGCGGCAGGCCAACGCCGGCACCGACGCCCGGCTGGGGGCCGAGATCTACTCCTACGCCCGCAGCCGCGGCCTGTTCGCCGGCGTCTCGGTCGGCGGCGCCGACCTGTCGATCGACGCCAACGCCAACTCGGTGCTCTACGGCCGCCTCGGCGTCACACCCGCAGACGTCTTCAACGGCACCAACCTCACCATGCGGCCCGAGGTGCAGCAGCTCGTCGACGACCTCGATGCCCGGACGCGGCAGCAGCCGGCCATGCCCCCCGCGGCGCAGCCGCTGCCGGCGAGTGTGCCGCAGCAGGTGCCGGCGCAGGCACCGCAGCCCGTGCCGGTCGCAGCGCCCCCCGTCCAGCCGCAGCAGCCCGCCGCGGCCGCTCCGCCGATCGTGCCGATTCGCTGAGCATGCCCGACGTGCAGGCCGCAGGCTTTCCACGGTCGCCCGGTCCGCCCGCGTCGTCGCCAACCGGGCGGTTCAGGCCGGCTCCACGATGCCCAGCCTGAGGAGCTGCGGCAACAGCGTCCTCTGGAGCTCGGAGATCCGCTCGTCGATGATGGCCCGGCGGTCGGCCGCATCCGTCACCGGCTTGCCGTCGCGCTGCACCGTCCGCCCCGACGACAGCAGCCTGCCGTCGAGCCGCTCCGCGGCCCCGTGCCGACCCTGTGTGAGGAGCTCTTGCAGGAGCACGGCCTCGAAGTCGCCGAGCGAGTGCCCATTGCCCGTGCGCGTGCTCGCCAGTGTCAGTGTCTGCCCGGCCAGGGGGCAGGCCTCGAGCAGGGCCCGATTGAAGCGGCAGGGCACGGCGAGACGCTCGGGCACACCCTCCGGAGTCGGTCCGATCGGTCCGGCCGCCAGGCCGAACAGGCCGAGCGAGACACCCACGTCGACGACCTTCGCCAGTTCGTCGCGCGGCGTCCCGGCCAGCGTGGGCGCGGCGAGGATCTCCCCGAGCCGTCGGCTGCCTCCGGCGAGGAGGTCGATCACGCCCTGGTACACCGGCCCGTGGAGCGTGGTCGTGACCACGCCGAGATTGGCCTGGAACGGCAGTTGGGGCTTCGGGGCCGGCAGGAAGAAGTGCAGGTCGTCGGCGATTCGCAGCCGCTCGTCGAGGCTGCCGAGCGGTCGCGGCTCGCGGGCGTAGATGTCCCAGCGAAATGCCGTGTTGGCGCAGAAGTCCTTGTGGGCCTCGGTGACCAGCCGGTCGGTGGTCGTGCGAAACAGTTCCTGGAACTCCGGCCGCACGCAGAGGTCCCAGAAGTTGGTGTGATACGGCAGCGAGCCGGTGAACGACAGGCCCGCGGTGCGGAACGCGGCCGCCACCTCGGCGAAATAGAAGCTCGTCCAGTGCTCGTTGAGGTATTCGTGGACGAGATACCGCGGATCCATCTTGAGGAGCGAATCGACGTAGGCCGCCGCCTTGGGATTGTCGTCGAAGTACTTGGCGTGCTTGTCGCGGATGTACACGACGTAGGCCAGTGCCTCCCTGATCCGCTGCAGGCTGTCACCCTGGCGGAGGGCGGCGTACTGGCGGAGGATGCCGCGGATCGGCTGCAGATGGGCCCAGCCGGGAAGCGCGTTGTAACTGACGAGCAGCAGGCCGCCCGGGGCGAGGTGGCGGCGCATGACCTCCAGGATCTGCTCGCGGACCGCCGGCGAGACCCAGCTGTAGACGCCGTGCAGGCCGATGAAATCGAAGCGGCCGAGATCCGCCGGCAGGCCGTCGAAACCGCTCGTCACCATGCGGGCGTTCGTGAGTCTCCCCGCCTTGATCTCCCGGTCTGCGAAGGCGGTGTGCTCCGGATTGATGTCCACGCCGACGAACTCTCCCTGGGGGTTGGCGGCGGCCAGCGTGGTCAGGCTGCGGCCGAGGCCGCAGCCGAGTTCGAGGTAGCGGAAGCCTCCGGCGGTGGGCGGAGGCGCGACGCTGTTGAGCGCCGCCACGTAGCGGAGCGCGGCGGGGGCCAGGTTGGCGAAGAATCCGGGGATGTAGGAGACGTCGGTGATGTAGCCGGTGCCGTTGCTCATGGGGTGGCCTGCGATGCGTCGGGCGGGAATGGATTGTCCGCGGCGCGTGCCGGGAAGAGCCAGGAGTCTAGTCTCAGGGCCGCCTTGCGTGTCCAGCGGCCGAGGCGGCGGCGCAGGCTGGCGGCCCTTTCGGGAAGGCGGTGGAACCGGAGGGACCGGGCGAGCGAGCGGCGCCGGGCCACCGGCTCGACCGGCGTCTCGAAGATGGTCGTGAAGCGGTCGAGGAGCCTGTCGGGATCAGCGCAGGCCGGCACGCGGTTGCCCCGGTACCAGGGCCGGGCGAGGAGCGACTGGAGCAGCGCCGGGTCGCGATCGACGGCCACGACACGGTCGACGAGGTCGGCGAGCGTGGGGGAGTCGTGGGCCGAGAGGAAACTGCGGGTGTCGAAGTCGCGGCCCACCAGCGGATCTCCCCAGTAGATCGGGATCGATCCGGCGACCATCGGCTCGACGATTTTCTCCGTCGTGTAGCCGGGGCACGACTCGTTCTCGAAGGCGATCGTGAACCGGCACTCGCGGAGGAAGGCGAGCTTGTCGGGCACGCGGTGGCCGAGCGTGTTGAAGATGGCACCGCCGGAATCGACGGGCTTGTAGCGGGACAGCCGGCGGAAGAACTCGTTGCGAATCCGGCAGAGCGGGTTGGAGACGACGAACCCGCAGAACCGCCGGCGGCCGGCGCGGGCCGCCGCGCGGGCCGCGGCGTCGGCCTCCGGCTTCACGAGCGGCGTCGGATCGAGGTACAGCGGCCAGAGGGGGAGGCGAAAGTGTCGCGGGTGGGAGGAATGGCCGAACGTGAACGCCCAGTCGGTGGAAAACCAGTCGGGCACGACGTTCTCGCCCGAGTAGAAGATCCGCACGCAGTCGTGCCGGTGATGGTCGTGCTTGTCGCGGCCCAGGCAGGAGTGGATCAGATAGTCCGGCTCGGCGCAGACCTCGACGTCGTACCGCCGGGCGAGGAGCCGGGTGAAGAAGTTGTCGTCCGGATCGAAGGCGGCCCAGAAGCCCGCGAAGCCGATTCGCACCCGGGCTCGCGGGCCAGCGGTCGTGCGGGTGTCGAGCGACATGCGGTCATGGTAGCCGCTCGAGCCCCAACGCGTCGCCGAGCAGGCTGGGGCTCTGCGGTCCGAGCGAGGTGTCGGCCGCCCGGAGGTCGGTCTCGGCCCGCCAGAACTCCTGGCGGGCCGAGATCTCCGCCACGTCGGCCTCGAACTTGGTCTGCTCGCGGAGCGTGACGCGGAGCACGTCGCTGCGGCCGAGCCGGAGCTGCTCGCGCTCGGCATCGGCCACGGTGCGGGCCAGTTCCAGCCGCTTGAGCACCTGGCGATGAAACTCGTAGGCCCGCTCGAGCATCGAGTATGCGTCCTGAACCTCGGCCCGCACCTGGTCGTTGGCGAAGGACAGTTGCCGGTCGAGCTGCATGATCTGCGCGTCGAGGGCCTGGAGCCGGCCGCGGGCGTCGCGGAGCTGGGCGGGCATCTGGAACACGATCGCCCCCTGCAGGACCTGCCGGTCGAGTCCGTCGGGGCCGCTGAGCGCGCTCTTGCCGAAGCCCGCATCCTGGCTGCCGACGACCTGGGCGTCGATGCCGGGCAGCATCTGGTTGGCGGCCAGCCGGCGCTCGACGACGAGCTTCTCCCGCTGCAGGCCGAGCCGGCGAAATTCAGGGCGCGAACCGAGCGCCCGGGCGAGCGCCTGCTCGTAGATGGCGACGGTCGGCTGCACGGGCCGGGGCAGGGGCCGCGTCCGGCTGCGGCGGGCGAGAAGGGGACGGCCGGACGGGTCGCGATGATAGAGGGACAGGTCGATCGCCGACTGCTGGACGCCGCGGTCGGCCTGGACGAGAAGGCCGTTCCGCAGGGCGATGTTCTGCTGGTTGTCGACGCGCTCGATGTTGGCCACGGCGCCGGCGTTGACCTTGAGCTCGAGTTGCTCGTCGCGATCGATGGCCAACTGCAGCACCCGCTCGCTGGCACCGAACCGCTCGCCCGCTCCCTGCCAGTTCCAGTAGGCGCGGGCGGCGGCCCGCATGTAGTCGAGCCGGCTGCGTTCGATCACCGGCTCGGCGATCCGCATGTCGATCCGGGCCTGGGCGTGCGTGGCCCGGAACCGGTCGATGTCGCGGTTGCGGGCCAGCGGCATGGTGAGGCCGCCGCGGAACTCGCCGACGTCGGCCGTCTTCTGCGCCAGGTTGTAGGTCGGGAAGTCGCCGAAGCCGACGCGGTAACCGCCGAAGGCGCTGACGCCGCCCGACATGAACTGCTGCGTCAGTCCGACGTCGGAGCGGTAGTTTTCATACGTTCCGGGGGCGAGGGCGTTGCCCGACATGGCGACGTTGGTGTCGAAGGCGCCCTGGGCGGAGGTGAACCGGCCCGCGGCCACGCTCCGCTCGCGCTCGATCGCCTGGAGAAGGGGATAGTGCATGAGCACGCTCTGCAGCACCTCGGCGAGCATGAGCGGCTCGGGCCGCTCGTCGATGATGGCGCCGGGCACCGACTGGATGCCGATCACCGGCGGCGGCTCCATGTCGGCGTTGAATGCCGCTGATGGCCCGGCATTCGCCGGTGGCGCGCCTGCCGGGGGTGCGGGAAGCGGCTCCGGCGCCGGTGGTGGCAACGCCGGGTCGGCGTCGGCCAGCGGGGGCGCGGGGAGGAAGCGGTTGGCCGGTTCAGCGGCCCGGGTGACGGGCACGAGGCACGCAAGGACGACCGTCACGAGTGCGATAACGACTGAGCACCACCGCGCATGGCAGCGGTGCCGCCGGTCGGAGGCATGCTCGTCGCCGGGGGACTTTGCCGGCATCGCCTCCTGCGGCATGGTTCGTCTTGCGGTGCAGGCAAAGCACCCCGGACTCCTGCGCGTGCCGCCGACCGGCTCCTCAGTGATGCCACGAGGTGTGCCGGCCGTACAAGGCGCAGCCGGAGGCGGAGCCTGCCGACCGTGGAAACCCTTGGCGTTTCCACCGGTCGGCCAAGTGGAAGAAGGCCATGGATGGCTTCTTCCACGTGAAATTAGACTTTGACTTTGGGAGGTTTCGGCCCCTTGTCGTCGGCTTTTTTTTGCTTGCCCTTCGGGTCGGGGGCGAGCACGGGAGGGAAGCCGTTGAGGCGGCGCCAGATCTCGTAGCCCAGCGGCACGCGGTTGAGCAGCACCCAGCCGACGGCCTGGTTGCCCTGGCGCAGGAACTCGTTGTCCGGCCAGACGTCGCCGACGAGCTGCGAATCCGGCTCCACCAGCACGCGAAACTTCCCATCCAGCGTCGCCGCCGAATCGACCTGCCGGACCTTGCCGCCGAACGTGCCGATGGCGAGCTCGGGCCAGCCCGAGAACTGGATCGCCGGCCAGCCCTCGAACTGCAGCCGGACGTGCGGCATCTGCTTGGCCCGGTCGGCATACGCCAGCACCAGCGGCGCATCGATGCCGTCGAGAAACAATTCGACGACCCGGTCGGCGGTGTCGGGAACGATGGTGCACAGCTCGTCGCCTTCCTTCACGTACTGGCCGCCCTGACCGACGTTCGCCGCCACGCGATACACCGTGCCGTCGCACGGCGCAACCACGTTGCGGGCCTTGAACCGCTCGATGCGGTTGTCGATGTCCTGGATCTCGCGCTCGATGGAAAACATGCTCTGCTCCGCCTTCCGCAGGTTGCTGCGGGCGACGGCGATGGCAGACAGGCCGGCGGCCTCGGCCTGGAGGAGCAGTGCCTCCTGCGTGAGCAGGCCGGCCCGGGCCCGCTGGATCTCGGCATCGGCCTTGTCGATGTCGGTCTGGGCCCGGTCGGCCCGCATCCGGGCCTCGTCGCGGGAGAGCCGGCTTTCCAGGCCGCCGAACCGCGGGTTGCTGAAGAGATCGTCGAACGTCTCGAAGCGGTTGCTCTCGAACGTCTGTGCGAACTGGGCGTTGGACTTCGTCTGCTGGGAGACTTCGATGGTCTTGCGCGCTGCTTCACGGTTCGCCTCCGCCGCCTTGACCGCCGCGTCCCGGGCCGACTCCTGGGCCTTGGCAGCCGCCGTGAGTTCGGTCACCTCCTCGCGGGAGGCCTCGAGCCGGCCCGAGAGAAACTTCCGTTGCTCATCGAGCCGCCGCGCGAGCTCAGGATCGTTATCTTCGATATCGACCACGGGATCGTTCATCTTCACGCGGCTTCCCTCGACGACGTGCCACTTCACGACCTGGCCGGCGACGCGGGCCGTGAGCACCTGCATCCGCTCGGTTGGGGAATATGCGGTGACCATGCCGCGGCATAGTACGGTCTGTTGCCAGGGGACGAAGGCGAGGAGGAATGGGGTGGCGAGGAAGGCGAGGAGGAGCAGGCGGGCGAAGAACCGCACGTACCATGGCGTGGCGGCGCGGGCCAGGGCAGACCTGATGGGCCGGGCCTGTGTCGATGTATCGTGCCGCGGGGTCATGACCACTCCACCTCGCGGTCACAGCGGGCCTTGATGTCGTCACGGGCGGTGACGATGACGAGCGTCCAGGGGGCGGCCCGGTCGAAGAGCGAGTCGAGCACCTCGGGGCAGCTCCGCATGTCGAGCCGGTCGAGCATGCCGTTGACGAGCAGCAGCCGGGGGCGGCCGGCGATCGCCCGGGCGATCGACAGCCGGGAGATGTCGTTGACCGACAGCGGCAGGCCGTCCGACGCCAGCGGTGTGCCCACGCCCTCGGGGAGGCGGGCGACGGTGTCGGCGAGGCCGACCATCTCCAGGGCGCGGCGGACGTCGGCGGCGGAGAGCTCGACGCGGCCGACGCGGATGTTTTCCGCCACCGTGTCGGCGAAGGTTTCCGACTGCCCGACGTAGGCGAGTTGCAGCCTCGTGACGGGCCGGTCGAGCGAGCGGGCGTCGAGACCGTCGAATTCGAGGAGCCCCTCGCTGGGCACCCGCAACAGGGCGAGCGTCTCCAGCAGCCAGGTCTTGCCGCTGCCGGAGGGGCCGGTGATCGCCACGCGTTCGCCGGGGCCGATCTCCAGCCGACGCATCTCGGCGGCCTCGTGGCCGGGCCGCCGCGCCCGGACCTCGATCACGGCCCGCATCGGGCTGTCGGCCGCGGGGAGGATCTCGCCGCCGGTCCGTTCCAGTGGCAGTTGCTCGATGACGCCGAGCTTGTCGAGCGAGGCCTGGAGGTCGTAGAAGGTCTCGATGTACTTTCCGCTCTTGGAGATCGCGGAGAGGACGAGGGCCACGATCAGTTCACCGGCCACGAGCTGGCCGAGGGTCAGCTGTCGCTGGATCACGAGCCAGCCGCCGAGGCCGAGGAGGACCGTCATCGCCACGGCCTCGAGGAGCAGGGCGAAGAGCGTCTGCCGCCAGACCACGCTGAAGTGGCGGCGGCGGGCGGAGACGTAGGCGTCGGAGAGGTCGTCGGCCCGCTGGTGGGCGAGTTCGCCGCCGCGGCCGAAGCGGAAGGTGTGGGGGCACTTGGCCAGTTCCTCGAGCCAGGCCGCGACGTCGAACTTGGCATAACTCTCGGCGATGCTCGTCCGCACGCCGCCGATGCCGAGCACGAAGAACAGGAACACCACGAGGCCCGCCATCACGGCAGCGAACGTGAGCAGGTAGGGATGGTAGAAGGCGAGCACGGCGAGGCCGACGAGCGTGATCATCACCACGCCGACGCCGTCCACGAGCAGCGTGGCGACCGACTTCTGCACCGAGGCGACCTCGAAGAAGCGGTTGACGATGTCGGTGGGGTTGCGGCCGTCGAAGGCGGCGATCTCGGCCCGCGAAAAGTGGTCGGCGAAGGCGTCGGCCGTGCGCACGAAGAACCGGCGCTGCAGGCATTCGACGACGTACAGTTGCATCGCCCGCAGGGCCGCGGACAGGGCGAGAAACACGAACATCACGGCCGACAGCACGATCACCGGCCAGACCTGCACGCCGAAGGCCACGGTGTTGACGAGCGCCTCGATGGCGGCCGGGGCGACGATCGACAGGATGCCCACGGCGGTGGCGAACAGGGCGACGATCCAGACGTCGTCGCGCTCGAACCGCAGGGCGTCGGCGAGTCGCGCCAGGGGCCGCTTGGGTGGGGCGCCGTGTGCGTGAGAATGGGCCATTGTGATACCGGCAGGGGGCGGGATCATGACCGCAGCCGGCGGGCGAGACAACGGCAAAAACCCCGTATGGACAGGGGCGCCGGGGACTGGGCAAACGGGGCAAGATCGGCGCGGCGCCGGTCAGCCCGCCAGCGTCTCGAGCCAGTCGGCGAACCGGGGATAGGCGCGGTCGCGGTCGAAGGCCGCGACAGCCAGACGCCGGGCGGCCTGCCGCATCGCCAGCAGCCGGCGCCGGTCGGCGGCGAGTGCCGTGATCGCCGCGGCCAGGGATCCCCCGTCGCCGGCCCCGTAGGGCACGCCGGCCTCGTGGGCGGCGATCAGGTCGGCGAGTTCGCCGGGGAGCGAATTGACCAAGGCCAGGCCCGCCGCCGCGTAGTCGCAGGCCTTGTTCGGCAAGGCCACGAGCGACTCCGGCTTCACGAGCACGAGCCCCACGTCGCAGCTCCCCAGCAGCCTCACGTACTCGGCCCGAGGCAGGAGCCCGTGCACGACCAGTTCGCAGCTGCCGCGAACCGCCGCCGCCGCCGAGCGGAGCATCGGCTCGAGCGGACCGCTGCCGGCGACGTGCAGCACGGCCCGCGTTCCGGATGCCGACAGGGCGCGGGCGGCCCCGACGAGGGCGTGCAGATCCTGTCCGCTCCCGAGAGAACCGGAGTAGACGCAACGGATCGGTTCGAAGGTCTTCGCGTTGGAAACGGCGCCGGCGGCCGGGGGCACCGGGTCGACGAGCCGCGGCGGCGGCGGGAACTCCTCCACGTAGGCCCCGACCGGGCAGACGTGACGGGGCAGGTCGGCGCGGACATCGTGCAGGGCGACGTCGGCGTAGGTGGTCGTCGTCGCCGCAAGTCCGTCCGCCGTCGCCAGCACGGCGGCCCGACGGCGATACATGCCGCCGCACAGCAGTCGGGCCAAGGGCCCGCGGATGAACGCCGGTCCGGGCACGAGACGCGCGAAGGTTTCGGGCCACAGGTCCTGAACGTCCACGATGAACGTCGCATCGGCCCGCCGCGAGATCCGGCTCGCCGCCTCGGCTCCCTCCAGCGGAGGCAGGCTCGCGAGGACGATGTCGGGGCGTTCCATCGCGCCCGCGGCGAGCGACTCGGTCGCCAGCCGTTCGAACCCGCGGCCGAAGTCGGCGTGGCTGCGAAGCCGTGCCAGCGACACGTTGCGGGTGTAGGGCCGCACGGGGACCGGCCGCACGGAAAACCCCTCGTCGACGCGGATGGCATGATCCACGGTCCGCCGGGCCTTGCGGCGATGGCTCCAGTCGGCCGTCCACCAGGTGACGTCGTGGCCGCGGGCGGCGAGGATCCGGGCCAGCGTCCAATACCGCAGGGGAGGCAGGTTCTCGCCGGGGACGTCGTCGAACGGATTGACGAGCCAGACGGCGAGAGGCCGCGGTGCGAGCGGCTCGGGGGCGGGACTGGGCATGCGGAGAGACTAGCAGACCACCCACGGCAGGCGGAGTGCCGCGCGTCCCGCCCGGGCGCGGCGCGGATTCGGTCACCGTCCTGCCGGCCGGTCGTTCAGGTCGTCTGCAGGTCATCCACCGACGTCACGTGCATCAGGCTGCAGACGGCGACCCGGTCCTCCTCGGGCTCGGTCACGACGATCCGCGTCTTGGCGATGGCGATGCATTCGGAGTGCCGCTCACCGTAGCTCTCGCCGCTCGACAGCCGCACGACAAACGGCAGGAACGGCCGGCGGCTCAGCAATTTACGAATCGCTTCGGGGTTCATTGGGGGAACGCTCCGGAGTATGTGTACCGGCGTGCATCCCATCGCCAGTTCCTCGATTCCGCAACGGGCCGCTCACTCCCAGGCGCAGAGCGATTCGACGTGGGCTGCAGAGCCGTCGCGCAGCCAGCCGTCGAGCTGGGCCACGTCCTTGAGCTGCTGGCCGCGCCGCCGGGGGACGACGAAAAACCGGCACGACACCTCCGGCAGCGCCGTCATGTCGCCCCACAACTTCTCGAACTGGGCCACCGGAAAGACGTCCTCCTGCCCCTGGCCCCAGCGTTTCTTCACGTCCTTGAGCGTGACGTAGGTCGGCACCTTCGCCGCCACGCCGCGGATCGCCGCCGTGACCTTCGCCTCGTCACCGAGGTCGGTCCGCGCGAGATGGAAAACCTCCAGCAGCCGATCGATGTCGATCCACGTGGAGAGCGTGTTGTAGAACCGCAGCTTGAACTCGTCCTCCTCGCGGGGCATGGCCAGTCCCTCCACCAGCCGCGGCCGGCCGTTGACCTTCGCCAGGCCGCCGCCGCGGTCCTCGATCCGCCGCGAGATCACCTCGTAGGACAGGCACGAGCCGCCGGCGATGTGGCGTCCGAGGAGGGCCGGATCGAGGTCGGCGCCGACCGTGTCGATGTTGTGGAGGAAGAGCCACTTCAGCTGCGGCTGCTCGGCGAGGAGGCCGGCCAGCACGCCGTTGCGGAGCATGTTGGGAATCTCGTACCAGTGGCCGACCGGATGGAGGCACTGGGCCGGCAGGTTGGCGGTGTAGTCGCTCCCCTCGCCCGCCTGCTCGGCCCAGGCGATGAGCGCGGCATGGAGGCTGTCCCGGACCTTCTGCTTCTGCTCGTCGAGCACCTGGTGGGCCGTCTCCTCCCAGGCGAAGCGGAGGTCGCGGGTCATGGGAACGAGTCGGAGGCCGACCGCCCGGCCGGGGGACAGCGTCACGGCAACATCGGCGGGCTGCTCGCGGGCGAGCGCCGCGGCGATCTGGTCGTGCGTCAGGTGGCTGGTGGTGACGACGTGGGGAACGGCCATGCCGGCGCGGCGGCCGGTGGCCCGGGTCTTGGCGAGATGAACGTCGAGAAAGGAGCGGTGCCGGCCGCCGAACTTGCAGAACGGATTGAGGGCCTTCACCACGCCCGCCCCCTGGGTCCAGCGGCTGCCGACCCCGGCCGCGAGCGTGACGATCGCCGCCTCGCCACGACGCAGGGCCGCGAGTCCGGCGGCGCGGAACTCGTCGCGGGCCGCGTCCCCGCCGCTGCACACGACGTCGGCATCGTCGACGTCGTCGAGGGCCGTCGCCGCCGGGAGCCGGTTCTGGGCGAGACCGATCCTGCCATGCTCGAGGTCGGCACGGATCTGCTCGTGCTGCACCTCGTCGAAGCCGAGCCGGGCGAGGAGGTCGCGCAGGTCGGCCGCATCGTCCCCCGTCGCAGTCCGGGGAAACAGCCGGTCGAAGAGCGTGTCGACCATGCCGGTGAGCTCCGGCCGCGTCCGGCAGGCGGCACCGAAGGCGTCGAGTTCGGCCCGCCGTGCCGGCGACAGGGACTGCGCCTTGAGCAGGCCGGGCACGGCGAGGGCGTAGTAGCCGGCGGGCATCAGCGCGTCGGAGCCGGTGAGCAGGTCGCTCCACGTGCCCCGCTCGTTGACCGCGAAGTCGTAGACGACCGGCTCCATGGCGAAGGGGAGGGCGTGCTCGAGTTCCCGCTTCGTGCGGCGCATGATCTCGCCGAGCGCCCCCTGGGCGGCCCCCTTCACCTGGGGCGTGAAGATGAATCCCATGCCGCCGCCGGCCATGCCGCCGAGCATCCAGAAGCCGCGGAAGTCGGCGCCGAACCGGGCCTTCACGCGGTCGATGATCGTCTCGGTGTAGAGGTTGGTGGCCCAGGGAATGATCGTCTGGATGGGACCGAAGAAGTTGCGGGTCGTGGCGGCGGCGATCCGGCCGACGTCTCCGGCCTCGACGGCGGCGATGATCTCGTCGAGCACCCGGCCCGCCTCGCGCCGGGCCTGCCATTCGGCGGCGGAGCGGAGCAGGTACTTTTCCGTGACCATCTCCAGGATCGGCCCGACGTTCTGGGCCATCCCGCCGTGCACGAGCACGAGCGATTCCTGGAGATCAGCGCCGAGCCGCACGGCCTCGTGGCTGGGGAGGAGCCGGCCGCGGCTCGTGCCATGCTCAGGATCACCCGTGGCCGCCGCCACGCCGCGGATGAGTTTCGCCGCCGGCCAGACGCCGCCGGAATCCTGCCAGCCGCCCCCCGAGCCCCCCAGCCATTCTCCGAGGATCGCCCGGGCGGCGACCAGCCGGCGTTCGGGCTCGGTGAGCTGGCCCGTCAGCGACGTCGCCTGCCCCGTGGCCCGCATGCAGGCGGCGATCAGGGCGGCGAGGAGGTTGGTCGAGACGGCGAGCCTCGAGCCCTTGGGACTGTTGTTGACGCTGCTGACGAGTTCCAGCCCGAGCCCGGGACCGACGACCCGCTCGAGCAACATCGCCAGGCTTTCGCCCGATCCCTCGACGCCGGGAGGCACGATGCCGGCCGCGATCACCGCGGCCTTGAGGAGGCCGAGATAGTCGCGGGCGAAATCGAACACCTCGGCCAGGTCGGTGATCTCGACGGAGGCGCCGAGATCGACGCTCGTCAGCCGCAGCACCGGTCTGTCGATGACCCGCAGCGAGGCCTCGACCGGCGGCTTCGGCGCCACGTCGCGGCCGTGCACGGCAAGATCGATCGAAACGTTGAGGACCCGCGCCCCCTCGGGAAAATCCATCCCCAGGAAAAAAATGTCGCTCCAGCCGGAGTGGGAGAGGTCCATGCGCACCGGCGTCGACTCGCGGAGCAAGGGAAACATCCCGGCCGTGTCGCGGGCGAGCAGTTCGGGGCGGATCCGCAGGGCGTGATCGGCCGGATGCCCCATGCGGAACATCCACTGGTTGCCGCGCAGGCTGCGGACGCTACGGCGGACCTGGTTGGCGAGCGTCTGCAGGCCGAGATCGCGATAGGCGGCGGCCAGGGCGCTGGAGATCGCGTCGGACGGTCCGTCCGCGGCCTGGGCCTCGAGGAAGGTCTCGATCGCCTCCTCGAACCGGCGGGCGAGCAGGTGCCGGTAGCCGTCGTGGGGCACGAGTGCGGCGTCACCGGCGAGCCGCTCGGGAACGTGGAAGCGATGGATGCAGTACAGGAAGAAGCAGGCCCGGACCCGTTCGTAGAGGTTCGGGCTGCCGCGGCGAAACTCCTCGAGCGCGGCGCACTCGCCGAGCAGGGCGCCAAGGTCGGCCTCCCGGCAGACGTCGTCGATCGACCGGTCCCGGGCCGCGGGATCGGTGGCGGTGATGATCTCGACGAGTCGGGATGTGGTCGTGGCGTTCATCGGGAAAACACGGTCACCTGATCGTCGTTTCACGGCGGATCGCAGGTCCGACAGTCGGCGATCCTGCTGGCTACAACATCGTTCGTGATCATCAGCGCGAGCCCTCTACGGGTCGATGCCCTAGGTCGATGGGAAACTTTTCGTGCACTTCCACGAGTCTATCGTCGCCACCCCATTTTCCCCGGAATGTCGAGGATGTAACGCCGACCCCCGTCGGGGAGTTCGTGCCACGTTCCAAATCGGCGTTCGTTTTGGGCTCGCGTTGTCATGCTGATCCAAACCGAGGGGCAAGAATGAACACTTGTTTAGTGCGCGGCCTTGAATGATGGTTTCGGCAACCTCGGTCCGTCAACTGTCCGCTTCCCCGCCGTGCGGTTGGCGGGCGAGGAGCTCCACGAGCTGGGCGAGCACCTCGGCGCGGTCCTTGCCCGCGAGGCCGAGGGCGAGCTGCGCCGTCAGCAGGCCGTAGGTGGTGCCGAGGTTGTAGCGGTTGCCACGGACCTCGTAGGCGAGATACCGCTCGCGGTCGGCGAGATTCGCCAGGGCCGGCGAGAGCTGGCGGTCCCCCGTCTCGCCGAGGGCGTCGAGCAGGCCGAAGATGGCGGGCGTGAGCACGTGCATGCCGAAGAAGCAGAGGTAATGGCCGGCCCGCAGGCCGGGCACGATCAGGTGCTGCTCGGCCTGCGTCGGGGTCGGCTTCTCGACGACCGTCTCCACCTCGTACACGCCGCCGCCGCCGGCCACGCGCCGACCGCCGATCGTGCCGAAGTAGGGAAGCATGCTCTCGCGGGTGGCCTGCACGGCCGACACGGCGCAGTCCTCGGCCTCGGCCACGGCCACGAGCTGCTTGGCGCAGCGGTGCGGCGCCGCGCCGCGGCCGGCGGTGTCGCCGGCAAGATCGCTGACGTACAGGTGGTCGCCGACGAGGTGCAGAAACGGCTCGTCGGCGACGAACTCACGGCCGCACGTGACCGCGTTTCCGTAGCCGCGCGGGGCCGGTGTGACCCGCGCCGTGGACGAGGCGTTCGGCAGGGAAGCGGTGACGGCGGCTGGCAGTGTCTGGTCGTGGGAGCAGCCGGCATGACCGCGTCCCGGCCGCTGACGATCGCGTTTTTCTGGACGGGCGTGTCTCCCACC
>JBKDUV010000309.1:0-3600 GCA_046339335.1 Planctomycetia bacterium
GCGTGCAGCCGTGCATGCGCGAACGGCCACGTAGCTCCCCTCGCCACACGGCTGCCAGCGACGACGCATCGCGGTGCGACAGCGACGCACCGGCACATGGCCATTGAACGACGCCCAAATCAGCGGGTTCCACTTCTTCTCGTCGCGCCTGACGACGAGCGTCGCGTCACCGGCGAGGAAGCCGACGAGCTCCTCGAGCGTGACCTTGTTCTCCGCGGCCCGACGGGCGAAGTCGCCGATCGTCTGCTCGACCTGGGCGAACGACAAACTCTCGGCATTGCGCAGCACCGGCACCACCAGCCCCTTCCCGCCGCCGACGGCGATCCCGATGTCGTAGTAGTCGCGAAAGACGATGTGCGGGTCGCGGTACTCGGCGTTGACCTGGGGAACCGCCCGCAACGCCTCGCCGGCCGCGCGGACGAAGAACGACATGAAGCCGAGTTTCACGCCGTACCGCTCCTGGAACACGTCCTTGAACTTGCCGCGGAGCGCCATCACCGCTGACATGTCGCACTCGTTGAACGTCGTCAGCAACGCCGCCTGCTGCTGCGCCTCGACGAGCCGCTCGGCGATCCGGCGCCGGATCGGGCTGATGAGCACGAGTCGCTCCTCGCGCGTGCCGGGCCGGACGGCCTCCACCATGGCCGCGGCCGCCTGCGTCACGGCCGGCGGCGGGGCCTGCGTCGACCGCTGGACGGCCTGCGTGGCATCGGCCTTCGTGATTCGGCCACCGGGCCCGGTGCCGGCCGCCGACGCGGCCGGGATGCCCGCCTCGCCGAGCACGCGGGCAGCCGCGGGCATGACCCGGGCTGCCTGGGCTGCCGGCGGAGGGGCCGCAGGACGCGCCGGCTCCTTGGACGGCGTCGGGCCGGCAGCGGCGACCGGCTCCATGTAGCCGATGACTTCGCCGACCGTCGCCTTGGCACCGGCCGCCTTGAGCACCTGCGTCACCCTGCCCGTCACCGGCGCCGGCAGCTCGACCGTCGCCTTGTCGCTCTCGATTTCGACGATCGCCTCGTCCTGGGCGACGGCGTCACCCTCGCGCTTCTTCCAGGCGCCGATCACGACCTCGGTGATCGACTCGCCGACTTCGGGGACCTTCAGTTCGAGTGCCATGACTGTGCTGCGAATTCCAAGGGAGTGAAAATGTCGAAACCTGCGTGGGTGGGTGCGTCAGCTGGAAAAGGCCGCGGCGAGAAGCTCGTTCTGCTCCATGTCGTGGCTCTTCTTGGAGCCGGTTGCGGGGCTCGCCGCGCTCTGGCGGCAGACGCCACTGAAGGGGAACTTGTCGAACAGTTTTTCGCCGAAGTGGATGCGGAAGAACCGCCAGGCGCCCATGTTCTCCGGCTCCTCCTGCACCCAGACCGCGGGCGTTCCGGGGACGAGCCCGGCCAGGGCCGCTTCCAGTGCGGTCCGGGGCAACGGGTACAGCTGCTCGACGCGCACGATCGCCACATCGGTGCGGCCGAGTTCCTGACGACGCTTTTCCAGTTCGTAGGCCACCTTGCCGGTGCAGAGGAGAATCCGGCGGATGTCGCGGGCCGGCGTTCCCGAGCCGTCGGGGATCACTCGCTGGAACGAGCCCTTCACCAACTCGTCCATCGACGACACGCAGCCGGGATGACGGAGCAGGCTCTTGGGCGTCATGACGACGAGCGGCTTCCGCCAGACCCGCAACACCTGGCGGCGCAGGCAGTGGAACATCTGCGCTGGGGTGGTCGGCTGCACGACCTGCATGTTGTCCTTGGCGCACAGCGACAGAAACCTCTCCAGGCGGGCACTGGAGTGCTCCGGCCCCTGCCCCTCGAAGCCGTGCGGCAGGAGCATCACCAGACCGGAAAGCCGGTTCCATTTGTCCTCGGCGCTGCAGATGAACTGGTCGATCACCACCTGGGCCGCGTTGACGAAGTCGCCGAACTGGGCCTCCCACATGACCAGGCCGTCCGGGCAGTCGAGGCTGTAGCCGTATTCGAAGCCGAGCACGCCCGCTTCGGAAAGCGGGCTGTTGTAGATTTCCACGGGCGCCTGGTCGGCCGCCAGGTGCTCGAGCGCGCAGTAGGTCTCATCGGTGACCACGTCGTGGATCACGGCATGGCGGTGGCTGAACGTGCCCCGCTGGCTGTCCTGCCCGGAGAGTCGGACCCGCAGCCCCTGCGTGGCGAGGGTCGCCAGGGCGAGGGCCTCGGCGGCCGACCAGTCGAGCGGCATGCCGCCGGCCGCCATCTGCACCCGGTTCTCCAGGAACTTCTGGATCTTGGCGTGCGGCTGGAAGCCCTCCGGAAGCGTCACCAGCCGGCGCAACAGCTGCTCGATCACCTCGCGGCGGACGCCCGTGTCGACGTCTGCCGCCTCCTTCTCGCGGCCGCCGATGTAGAACGACCAGAAGCCGCCGCTGTCGTTGGCGTGGACGTAATCCTCACTCTTCGCGACCGACAGGTCGGCGGCCAGCTTCGCGTGCTGCTGCTCGGCGATCTGCCGGGCCTCGTCGCGGGTCACCTCGCCGAGTTTGAGGAGCTTCTCCAGATAGCTCTCGTGGACGCTGGGCCGCTTTTCGATCACCCGGTAGAGCGCCGGCTGGGTAAACGCCGGCTCGTCGGCTTCGTTGTGTCCCCGGCGCCGGAAGCAGTACATGTCGATGACGACATCCCGCTGGAACTCGCGGCGGAAGTCCATCGCCAGTGTGACGACCTGCGCCACCGCCTCGGGATCCTCGCCGTTGACGTGGAAGATCGGAATCTGGAGCATCTTTGCCACGTCGGTGGCGTAGGTGCAGCTGCGGGCCTCGCGCGGCCCGGTCGTGAAGCCGATCTGGTTGTTGACGACGACGTGCAGCGTGCCCCCCACCCGATAGGCGTCGAGCTCGCTGAGGTTGAGCGTCTCCTGGATGACCCCCTCGCCGGCGAAGGCGGCGTCCCCATGGATGAGGATCACCATTCCCCCGCTGCGGCCCTGGTCCCCGGCCCGGTCCTGTCGGGACCGCATCCTGCCGATCGCAACGGGATTGACGAACTCCAGGTGGCTGGGGTTGAAGCACAGCGTGAGATGGACGCTGCGACCGTTGGCGGCCGCGTAGTCGGTGGAGTGGCCGAGGTGATACTTGACGTCGCCGCGGCCGACGTGAAGTTCCGGATCCATGTCGGCGAACTCGCGGAAGATCCGCTGCGGGCTCTTTCCCATGATGTTCGCCAGCACGTTCAGCCGGCCGCGGTGGGCCATCGCCAGCACGACGTCGCCGATCTCCTGGCCGGCCGCCCGCTCGATCGCCATCTCCACCAGCGGGATCAGGCTCTCCGAGCCCTCCAGTGAGAAGCTCTTGGCGCCGAGAAACCGCTTCTGGATGAACTCCTCGAAGACCGCCGCCGTCGTCATCTGACGGTAGATCCGCAGCTGCTGGCGGCGGTCGAGCTGGATGCGGTTCTCGCAGCCCTCCATCCGGACCTGCAGCCACTGCCGGACCCGCAGGTCGTCCATGTGCATGAATTGGACGCCGATCGACCGGCAATAGGTGTTTCTCAGCCGCTGAATGATCTGCCGCAGCGACATCGACTGCGGCCCCTCGATCGTGTCGGTCGAGAAGGACCGGTCCATGTCCTCCTCGGT